>JBBQGO010000007.1:0-17020 GCA_038323125.1 Pyrinomonadales bacterium | reverse complement strand
GCTGAGGACGTCGTCGACGCGCCGCGTTACAAAACCCTGAATGGTTTCAAGTGATTCCTCACTTTTGAGGACCTCTTTTATATGGTCAGCCAGCTTATGCTGCAGTCCAGATATCGCGTCAAGAATCGGTTCCCGGACATTTTTGGGGAGGGCCTCAATGAGCGAAGGGTAATCCTGGCCAAGGAGTTCATCGGTATACGAATCGACGACTGTTTGTATTTTTTTACGAAGGAAGTCCTTTCCGGTCAGTTCCTGAATGATGGTGTCCTGCGAGACGAGTTCCTCTCCTACCGCCTTGCCGATGGCCATTGCCAGGCGCTCGCGGTGTCGCGGAATCATGCCTTGCGGGAAGAGGGTGACGCCGAGAACCTTGAACGGCCTTCGCGGACGAAACAGCATCCGGACCGCCAGCCACGCGCCCGCGTAGCCGTGAACCGTCGCGAAAAGGATCAAAAGGCCCATCTGAACATAGATGTTTTTGAAGATGGGCCATATTAGATTTGTGATCTCCTCCATTAAAAGATCTGAAACCCTTTTGACTTAAGGCAAAATTCCGAAAATTCCTGAAGCCAGTCGTGACTGACGCTATAGTTTTTCCATTGCTCGTCGCCATCGCGGTGTAGCGTCATGTCGTCCGGAGCATCCGTAATCGACAGGTCCGAATACATACGCTTGTTCGGAGCCAGTTTTGGCAAGACCTCATCGCGGATGCGTGTACCGATCTCATGGGCCTGCTCCATCGTGATCTTTACGCCGGTCGCGTTGTAGCTCATCTGCCGCAATTCGCCGTCGCCCATTATGTCCAGGCTGCGGATCAGCTCAAGTGCGGCTTTCCAATTCCAAACATTTGCGTTGAACTCAAAGTTCTCGCTGCCGAGGTCGGTCAATGTAAAGCTCATAAGGTTTCCTTGAAAAATGCTAAACGTGAGAGAACGTTGAAGTCAATGGTATTTCTGATAAGTTTACTTAATGCTCCTAATACCTATAATTTAGTTTACCTATTACGACGAAGCGGCGTCTTCCCATTATGGCAGAATGGCACTTGAAAGATTTGCAGACCGCGCTCGCATGCGCCGGATGGCGTGTCGAGGCTGAGTTGCCAGGTAACGACTACAATATCTCAGGAACGTGGAAGGTAACTAGGGGGAAGTCTGAAGA
Source organism: Pyrinomonadales bacterium (assembly GCA_038323125.1). Lineage (GTDB taxonomy): Bacteria > Acidobacteriota > Blastocatellia > Pyrinomonadales > Pyrinomonadaceae > OLB17. The sequence continues at coordinate 15,862 of JBBQGO010000007.1, read as the reverse complement.
GATATTTATCGACTTCGACGGTCTCGATGATATGGCAACTCTGCCGATTGAGCAAAGTTATGGCTGTGGAGTTCGTGGTCGACCGGCACCCAAACTGTATTTTGGCCGGATGGGGGCGAAGGGCTCGGATCAGCGAACTGGTTGGCAGAGCGTGTTAAGAAAATTTGTCTCCGAGCTCGAAACGTCAGTGCGGTAACTAAATAGAATGACTGTACAGGCCTACAACCTCAAAGGCTACCTCGAACGGATCGGACTACACGGCCATGAGCTGCCGCCTGGCCCCGTCCTGTTAAGCACACTGCAACGCCGGCACTTGCTCAGCGTGCCATTCGAAAATCTGGATATCCACTGGAAACGGCCGATCGTGCTCGATACGGAAAGGTTTTACAAAAAGGTAATTGGTGAGGGCCGCGGTGGTTTTTGTTATGAGCTGAACGGCCTGTTCAATGAGTTGCTTAAGGGCCTTGGTTTTAAAACTAGGCTCGTGTCGGCACGAGTGTTTTCGGCCGACAGCGGTCTCGGGCCGGAGTTCGATCACGCGGCGATCATGGTGTCGTTCGGCGATACGGAGTACCTGACAGATGTTGGCTTTGGTGATTTCACTACCGAACCGCTACGTTTTGTTTTGGATGAGGAACAGACGGACGAAGCGGAAACGTTTGTCATCAGACGCGGCAAGAACGATCAATTGGAAGTCATAAAACGCGTAGGCGACGAATGGAAAAGCCAATATGTGTTTACGGACATAGAACGCGGCCTCGCAGAGTTTGCCGAAATGTGCGACGTTCAGCAGTTTTCAGCGGAATCGCATTTTACCCAGGGCAAAGTTTGTTCGATGCTCACCGATACGGGGCGCAAGACACTGACCGATAAGAAATTTATAGTCACAACCAATGGGCAAAAGACGGAGACGGTGGTCGGTTCCGCGGAGGAGTTTGACCGGATACTGCTTCGCGAGTTTGGTATCGCATCGCCCGTCGCACAAAATCACAAAGCTTTTTTATGACCAAATCAATCTCATATGCCGACGCCGGCGTCTCGATAGACAATGCAAATCGCGCCGTGGCAAAGATCCGCGAGTACGCCAGGAGCACATTCAACGAACGCACGCTGACAGAGATCGGCAGCTTTGGCGGGATGTTCGCCGGAGCGTTTCCCGATATGGCCGAACCGATCCTGGTTGCCTCGGCCGACGGCGTCGGGACCAAGCTCAAACTTGCCTTTGAAACCGGTATTCACAACACGGTTGGTGCGGACCTTGTAAATCACTGCGTCAACGACATCCTTGTACAAGGTGCACGTCCGCTGTTCTTTCTGGATTACTTTGCCACGGGTAAGCTCGATCCGGACGTTACCGCGTCGGTCGTCGAGGGCATGGCGCGGGCCTGCCGTGAGAACGGCTGTGTCCTGCTTGGCGGTGAGACCGCCGAGATGCCCGACTTCTATCCACCCGGCGAATATGATTTGGCGGGCTTTATCGTGGGTATCGTGGACAAAGCAAAGGTCGTCGACGGCAAATCGATCACGCCCGGCGACGTCGTACTTGGCATTCCCTCCACCGGATTGCAGACAAACGGGTATTCGCTCGCCCGAAAACTGTTTTTTGAGGTGGGCGGCTATAAAGTTGATGACTTTATTGACGAACTCGGCACGACCGTCGGCGAGGCCCTGCTAGCGAGCCACGCCAGCTTTCTCCGCCCCATCGAACCGCTGCTCGACAAAGGCGTAATTAAGGGCCTCGTCCACATCACAGGCGGCGGCTTTACGGAAAACATCCCGCGTATCCTCCCGGACGGCGTCTCCGTAGAGATAAACCGCGGCACCTGGCCCGAACTGCCCATCTTCGGGATGATGCAGCGGCTCGGCAATGTCGATGATAGTGAGATGTTCCGGACGTTCAATATGGGGATCGGTATGATCGTGGTTTGTTCGGCAAGTGAAGTTGACGAGCTCAGGGTTGCTATTCCACAAATGTACCAATTCGGTAAGATCATTGACGGGACGGGTGATGTGACTCTGACCTAGTTAAGTGAAGATTTTATGAGAAACGTAGTATTGTTTTTGCTTCTGGTTTTTACGATCGGTTTTGCTCATCGTTCTGCTTCAGCTTGTATGTGTCCGGGCGTCAATCCCGATATCTATCCGCCCGATATTCCGCAATCGAGAATCTACTATCGAGACGAATTCAAAGGAGCTTCTTTTACGGGTAAAGTTTTGTCGAGTGAGCGAATCCCAAGTCCACTGCGTGAGAATGAAAAAGTTCAGGAAGTAACAATCGAGGTTGATCGTTACTGGTTCGGCGTTGGTCACCGAGTGGTAAAGATCTATACACCTGCGGACGATGCCGGTTGCTGGTTTGCATTTAAGAAGGACGAAAGCTACTTCTTTATTCCTAGACGGGAAAAACAGAAGCTATATCTTGGCGTCTGCACCTACGCCACATTCAACAGAAAACATGACGGTAACTATGTCGATTTTATGGTTAAAATGTTTGGCGAAGGTAAGAGATACAAACCGAAAAAATAATTTGGTTTACCGCTGGGTAAATGTGAGCCAGCCTAATAGTGATACCTCGCCTGCAAACATTCGATCCGATCATCGTGTACGCGGTAAGTGAGGCGGTGTTCTTTTGTTATTCGACGAGACCATGTGCCGGTAGCTTTGTGCTTTAGAGGCTCTGGTTTGCCCAAACCGGAGAAGGGTTCACGAGCAATGGCCTCGAGCAGGTCGAGCACCTTTAACAATAATTTTCGGTCGGTCTCGGCCCAATAACGAAGATCGTCGCGGAACACGTCACTTAGTACGATTACGCGTTTTGGTTTTGACGATTGGCTTTTCTGCACCGAATTCCTTTCGCAACTGTTCGATAGTGGACACCTCACCGCCGCCTTCTTCAACCTGCTTAATAGCGCTCATCAACCGTTCAGCATTTTTGGGCGAGCGAAACAGATATTCAGTCTCCAATAAGCTTGAAAGTTCATCGGCGCTAATCATAGCTACAGCCGCGCGGCCGCGGCGCTTTATCACGACCACTTCGCAGTCATCCGTTACCTGATCCAGGATCGACGCCAGGTTATTTCTTGCTTCGCTGTAGCTGACTTTTAATGACATATCGCCTCCGTGAGTTGTACAATAATATTGTACGTAGAATCGCTGAATAGTCAATGAAAATAGGGATCCTCATTTCAGGCCGCGGGTCGAATATGGTTGCGCTGGTTGACGCGGTCAAGAGCGGTGATATACCGGGATCTGAGGTTGCGATCGTCATCAGCGACAAGGCCGCCGCCGCCGGGTTAGAGAAGGCGCGTGAGCGCGGGGTAACGACAGCGGTCATTGAGCGGCGTGGCCGAACTCGTGAAGAACATGACGCGGAGATCGCCGGGGAACTGAAAAAGCATAATGTCGAGCTGATATGCCTGGCGGGGTATATGCGACTGCTGTCCCCACAGTTTATCAATGCCTTTCCGGGCCGCATCGTCAACATCCATCCGAGCTTGCTGCCCGCGTTCCCGGGGCTCGACGCGCAGCGGCAGGCATTTGAAAGCGGCGTCAAGGTCACGGGCTGCTCCGTTCACTTCGTCGACGAGTATCTGGATAACGGTCCGGTGATCCTCCAGCGTGAGGTCGAGGTTCTGGACGATGACACCCTTGAGACGTTGTCAGCGCGGATACTTGAACAAGAGCATAAGTTGTATGTCGACGCCGTTCGTAAGGTTGTTCTTAACGCGATGCCGTAGAACCTCGATTTGATCTGAAAGCGCTGCAGCGACCTAGTCGGAGCCTTCGCCCCATCCTCGTTGACAGTATCCTTGCTTTTCCGTAAAATCAAAGTTTTCACTTTCGGGTGAAACCCATGGAGAGCAACTATGCCGAAAAGAACTTATCAACCAAACAACCGCCGCCGTGCGAAGAAGCACGGCTTTCGCGCCCGGATGGCGACCAAGAACGGCCGGGCCGTGATCAAGCGCCGCCGCGCCAAAGGTCGCAAGAGATTAACAGTCCATCATTATTAAGCCTTAGCTTGCCAAAGGAGTTCCGGCTGCTTAAACGCGCTGACTTTCTTAGGGTTTACGAGCAGGGAAAGCGTTTTGAAGGCCGTTTTATGACGGTTTTCATTTTGCCTACAGAACGGGAAACGCACCGCGTCGGAGTCACCGCGACTAAAAAGGCGATCGGAAAGGCCCACGACCGCAATCGGGCAAAGCGGCTGTTGCGAGAAAGCTTTAGGTTGAGCCGGACGGAACTTGAAGCGGTCGATGCAAAGTTTGATTGGGTCCTGAATGCACGGCGAAGCCTGCTGAGCGTAAAGCTTGATAAACCGCTCGCCGAGTTTCGGCAGATCGTCGAACGGGTAAGTCAAAAAGGTACGGAAGACCTGTTGCCACAGAGATCACAGCGAAGAGCAGAGAATACTTAGGGCCGATGCGGTCCATTTGATCTCAGCGAACTCTGTGCCTTCTGTGGCAAGTTTATTTTGAGATGAAGTTCCTGGTCCTGGATATTTTGGGTATATACAAGACGTTTCTATCGCCCTTCTTTCCGCCGGCGTGCCGATTCGACCCGAGTTGTTCCGACTATGCCCGTGATGCGGTAGAGAAATACGGTGCCCTACGTGGAACATGGATGGGGTTCACACGTATCTTACGATGCCAGCCGCTGTGCAAAGGCGGACATGACCCTGTTAAATAGTTATAAAATGCAGTTTCCGGCGATCGATCAGTTCGAGATCAAGAAACGCTTGAAAAATGGAAAATCCCGGTAATCAAAATCAGTCTCGTTTTTTGGTCGCGGCCCTGCTGTCGATGGTGGTCCTTTTTGGCTGGTCCTACTTTTTTACGCCGCCGCCGCCGACCGACAATGCCAATAACGCGGCAAATGCCAATACGGCAGCTCCTGCAACACCACAGGCAGAGATCACGCCCCAGATCGCGGCCGAAACAGCGGCCGTCAACACCCCTGATACCACTCCGAACCGCTCCGTTACGATCAAATCGCCTTTGTACGAGGTTACCCTCGACTCGAAAGGTGCAGTAGCGACAAGCTGGATAATACTCAAGAATCAGTCAGAAAAGGCCCAGTATCCTGTGTTCGCCGATGGATCGACCGACGCGGAACAGAAGCCGCTGCAACTGATCTCAGAGGAGGCTCTAAGCCGCAGCCCTCGCGAAATACCCTTTCGCCTCTCGACGGATGATCAAAACCTGACGACGTTGTTGAACGACCGTAATTATGAGGTTTCGGCGGCAGAAGAGGTAATTACACTTGGGGCAGGCGAGGAAAGAGCGATCGAGTTTACCCTGACGGATGCGAGCGGTGTCGAGGTGAAGAAAGCATTTCTTTTTCGAGCGGACAGCTATGTCGCCGATCTCGGTGTGACACTAACTCGCGGTGGACAGACGGTTCCGAATACCAAACTCCTTATCGGGGCGAGCATTGGCGATCACGCACTGAATCATCACACCTTTTACCAGATCGAATCGGAAACGGTCGCGGCGGTAAATAGCGATGTGCTGCGGCATCAGGGCTATTATTCGTTTAAGTTTGACGCAAATAACCAGGCGACCTTGGCGGACCAGGGTATGGTCAATTGGGCGGGCGTGGGAGATGCGTATTTCGCTATGGCCGCGATCCCTGCTTCACCCCAGCAAGGGCTGGAATACAAGGCGTCGAAGTACGAGGTTGCGACCCAGCCCTTTTACGACAGCATATTCAATTGGGTCCTCAGGAGCCCTAAAACTTCCGAGGCTCGACATCTTGTATCGGTCGCGATGCCGATCCCGGCCGATGGCGCGGTCACGCAGATCTATACCGGCACTAAAGACTATTTTGTTCTGAACGAGTACAATCGCACCGTCTCAGCCACTGCCGGTCGCGAAGTAGATTTTGTAAACCTGATCAATTTTAGTAACTATTCGCTGATCCGGCCGATCACGTCTACGCTCTCGATCCCGATCCTTTATGCGTTGAATTTCTTTAACGGCATAACGCATAATTACGGCCTTGCGATCATCATTTTCACGTTCCTCTTTTATTCGCTCCTTTTCCCGCTGCGTTGGGCCCAATCAAAATCGTTTAAGAAGGCGGCAGGCAACGCCCCCAAGATGAAGGCGATGCAGGAGAAGATCAAGGACCTGCAGAAAAAGGGTGTTGCAAACGACGATCCGAAGATGCGACAGCTCCAGATGGAGCAGTTGAAGATGACAAAAGACGCCCTGCCGATCGGCGGGTGTTTACCGATGCTGCTTCAGTTCCCTTTGCTGATCGCGTTTTACACCGCGATAACAGTGTCCGTCGAGGTTCGGCAGGCATCGTTCTTGTGGCTGCCCGACCTATCTGCGGGCGACCCTTGGCATATCCTGGAGTTTGCGTTCGCACTCTCGATGGTCCTGGCGATGAAGTTCACGCCCCAGGGGGCGACCGTAACGCCTGAGCAGCAGATGCAGCAGAAGATGATGATGTATCTGATGCCCGCGATGATGCTGTGGGTTATGTGGGCTGCACCGTCTGGACTTTTGCTATACTGGTTTTTCGGCAACATTGTAAGCTTTGGCCAGCAGATGGTCATCAACCATCTGAATAAGACGAACACACCGCCCGGTACTGAGGTCGTGGAATCTGTACCGGCAAACGCGAAGAAGGTAAAGGCAAAGCAAAAGCTTTCGACGACATGAATCTTCAAAGGCAAGATGATGGGAAAGAGCGACCACTAGTCTGCGAGCTTATTAACTTTTTCACATTTTCACCTTTTTACGTTTTCACTTTGAAACTATGAACGAAACCTGTGAAAAAGCGAAAGAGTTTCTCTCGGGCCTGGTAGCGGATCTGCGTTTTGATCTGACCGTTTCGTCCGAATGGACCGATGAGGGATGCTGGCTCAACCTAAGCGGCGAGGATGCCCATTTTGCATTGGCCGAGAACGGCGAGCTTCTAGATGCCTTCGAAGTTTTGCTTTTCCAGGCATATGGCCGCGAACTCGAACGCGAGCACCGCTTTGTCGTCGATGCTGATGGTTTTAGACAGTCGCGTAAAGCGGAGCTCCACGCAATGGCCCGCTTTGCTGCCGACCAGGTGCGCAAGAATGGCCGTCCGTTCACCTTTGGTGTTCTGAATAACACCGAGCGCCGCATCATCCACATGACCCTGCAAAAGGAAGAGGACCTCTTTACCGAATCCGTCGGTGACGGCCGCGATCGCAGGCTGCAGGTCCGGCTGCAATAAAAAGTGGAAATGTTTAAAAGTGAAAAAGTGAAAAAGTAGACGGGCACACCCTTCCGCGTTTTTCACCTTTTCCCTTTTCCACTTTTCCACATTTCCCCTTTTTCACTCTTTCACCTTTTCACTTTGTTATGATCGTCGCACTCGCAACACCGACCGGCCGAAGTGGTATCGGGGTGGTTCGTTTAAGCGGCGGGGATTCACTGGCTATTACCCGCCGGCTGGTGTCTGACCACGATTTTGCTCCGGCGCCTCGAACCGCATATCTAAAACAACTTCAGGACCCCGCAACAGGCGATATCATCGATGAAGCGATCATCACCTATTTCCAGGCGCCCCATTCTTTTACGGGTGAAGACGTTGTCGAAATAAGCTGTCATGGTTCGCCGGTCCTTCTACGACAGGTAATTGATATATGCCTGGCGGCCAATGCACGGATGGCTGACGCGGGCGAGTTCAGCCTAAGGGCTCTCGCAAATGGGCGAATGGACCTCGCCGAGGCTGAGGCCATACGTGATCTTATCGACGCTCAAACCGTCGCTTCGGCCCGACAAGCTATTCGGCAACTCCGCGGTGAACTCTCGCTGCAGCTTCAACCGCTAAAGGATGAACTTCTGAACGTGATCATCGTGCTCGAATCAGCCCTCGAGTTTGTCGAGGACGACCTGCCCGAGGTCCAGGCAGATGGCATTAAGCTAAAACTTTCGGCCATTGCGGAAGAGACAGGAAGTCTGGCATCGACGTTCAAAGCGGGCCGCCTTATTCGCGAAGGGCTGCGAGTCGCCATCGTTGGCCGCCCCAACGTTGGCAAATCCAGCCTCTTCAACGCGCTGCTGGGCAGCGACCGGGCCATCGTAACCGATATCGCCGGAACCACCCGCGATCAGATCCATGAACGGTTTACGATCGGCGATATCCCCATCTCATTGATCGACACCGCGGGCCTGCGTGAGACAACAGATATCGTCGAGAGCATAGGCGTTGAGCGTTCGCGTGCGACGATCGCGGATGCCGATGTTGTGATTGTAATTCTGGATGCGAGCGAACAGACTTCGGATGAAGATCGAACGATACTCGAGAGTGTTAAGGACCTCAATTACATTGTCGTCCTGAACAAGATCGATAAAGTGCCCTCGACGGACGTTGACCGCATGATCGCGGCCGAAAACTCATCTCTGTCGTACCTGAGAGAGCGGATAACACCCCTATCAGCAAAAACAGGCGACGGCATCGAAGACCTGCTGGCAGCGATCGTCCGCCCGTTCTCGCCCGAGGACGTCACGACCGGCGGTTTTTTGGTAACCGACGCTCGCCATCACGATCTGCTCGTTCGCACTCAGGACGAGATCCAACAATCGCTCGATCATCTGAATGAACACATGAGCGAAGAGATCGTCCTGATCGGCCTGCACAACGCGCTGCGATATCTCGGTGAGATCACCGGCGAGACAACTACGGAAGACATGCTGACTCGCATTTTCTCTACCTTCTGCATTGGAAAGTAGCCTTCCCGCTCCTCGCCATTGTTTATAATTTCAGGCGCTCATACATTGCAAACAGCTTTGTGATCTCGGCGTTGATAACCTGTTTGGCCGCGAGGTTGGATTCGTTATCACGCCTCTTAACTAGCTCCTCAATCTGATGCTGCAGCAACTCGGATCTCGATTCCGGCTTCTTGCTCTTGCTGATCTGGTATTTATCGTCCATGCCCTAACTTTACTACACACCATGAAGAATACTCCGGCACCTCACTCCCCTGCCTATCCGTAATTGTAATGTGACGAGTACGCGATCGATCTTTATTGATTCTTCAAAACTATTCGTTTTGACGAATAGCGGTGGATTTGTTACTATTCGTCTGTATGAATAGTTTAATCACGACCAGGGAGGCGGCAAAGCGGCTAAACATCAGTGTTCGCCGGGTCCAGGCGTTGATCGCCGCGGGGCGTTTACCTGCACAGAAGATCGGCAACAGCTTTGCAATTAACGAAGCGGACCTTAAGCTCGTCAACGGCCGGAAGAATGGCCGACCCGTGAATGGAACCAGGCCGGACGACAAGGATTGGGATGCTTTGATACGTAAATACGCGGGAGTACACAAAGACCTTCCTCCAGATCTATCTACTAATAAGAAGTATATGGAAGGATTTGGACGGTGATCAAAACGGTTATCGCCGATGCCTCCGTGATCGTCGCCATCCTTAGCGAAAAGGACAGGTGGTTTGACTGGGCACTAGCTCAGTACATGGTCTTACCGCACCCTTTTATCACGTGTGAGCCGGTGATAACCGAAGCGTGTTTTTTGATGAGGCGTTCGTATGATGGCGAACAGGATGTTCTAAGGTGGGTGGCGGACGGTATACTGAAAGTTGGTTTTTCAGTTGAACAGGAAGCGGATCGCGTTTTGGGCCTTATGAATAAATACGAGAGCGTGCCGATGTCTTTCGCGGACGCATGTCTTGTGCGAATGAGCGAGTTAGAAGTTGACGCGGGCGTCTTTACACTCGATTCCGACTTCAGAATTTACCGAAGGAACCGAAATGGCCGTATTCCATTGATAATACCGGATGGAATTTGATCAGAAGAGCGAGTTTGGCTGAGATATGTTTGACGAGAGTTTTGATGTGATCGTTATCGGTGCCGGGCACGCGGGATGTGAAGCCGCGTCAGCGTCGGCGCGCATGGGCGCAAAGACGGCGCTGGTCACGATCAATCTCGATCTGATCGGGCAGATGTCGTGTAATCCTGCGGTTGGAGGCTTAGCCAAAGGTCATGTCGTGCGCGAGATAGATGCGCTGGGGGGCATTATGGGGCGGGTCATCGATCGCACGGGCATCCAGTTTCGTCTTCTTAATCGTTCCCGCGGCCCTGCCGTTCAATCTCCGCGTGCTCAGGCGGACCGCAGTTTGTACCGGACTGAGATGCGGAGGGTCCTTGAGGCGACTGCGGGCCTTCACCTGCGACAGGGTGTCGTGATTGATCTAACCCTTGATAACAATAGGGTTATCGGCGTAGAAATGCAGGACACGCGGCGTTTTGGCGCTAAGGCGGTTGTGGTCGCGACCGGTACATTTCTGAACGGCAAGATCCATACGGGCCGTACTACATTCTCAGCGGGCCGAGCCGGCGAACCCGCCTCGATCGAACTTGCGGAGAGCCTAAAACGACACGGTTTTCCGGTCGGAAGACTGAAGACGGGTACACCGCCGCGGCTCGATGGCCGGACGATCGACTGGGACGCCTTTGAACCGCAACCGCCGGATGAGAAACCTGTGGCTTTTTCGTTCGCGACCGAAAGGATCGAGCAGGACCAGATACAGTGTTTTATCGGATATACACGCGAACGCCTGCACCAGACGATCCGAGATAACCTGCATCAGTCTCCGCTTTACTCAGGCAAGATAACCGGGATCGGGCCTCGCTACTGCCCTTCGATCGAAGACAAGGTCGTGAAATTTGCTGAAAAAGACCGGCACCAGCTCTTTTTAGAGCCCGAAGGACGCGACACGAACGAAGTTTATTTGAACGGGTTTTCGACCTCGCTGCCCTCTACCCTCCAACTCGAGTTGCTTCGAATGATAGATGGCTTTGAAAATGTCCAGATCATCCGCCCCGGCTATGCGATCGAATACGATTTTGTCGATCCGCGCGAGATGCGAGCGTCGATGGAGTCGACCCGAATAGATGGACTGTTCCTTGCCGGCCAGATCAACGGAACAACCGGATACGAGGAGGCTGCGTGCCAGGGACTAATGGCCGGTATTAACGCCGCCTCGGCGGTGCAGGACCGTAAACCCTTTATTTTACAACGAGATGAGGCGTATATAGGCGTGTTGACAGACGATCTGATCCGACATGGGGTTGATGAGCCGTACCGACTCTTTACATCGCGAGCCGAGGCTCGTTTAACGCTCCGACACGATAATGCAGACCGTCGATTGTCTCCGAAGGGTAAGGAGCTCGGGCTCGTCGGTGAAACGGATTGGGAGAGGTTCAATAGTAAACGCGACCGTATAGCCAGCCTGAGAAACGCATTAGACCTAACACGGTTTACTCGTTCGTCCGTGGAGTATGCGAGCATCGCAAATATTTTGGATGCGGACCTTGGCGATGCTTTCACGCTTTCGCAACTGGCGATGCGTCAAGGAGTGAAGACGGAGCTGATTCATCGTTTGCTTCCCGACGAGCTGCGGGCCGAGGTCCGGATGGCCGATCTGGAAAGTGCCCTGGCTGATTCCCTCTACAGCGGGTATATCGATAAGCAAACCGTCGCGACAGAACGCGTGAAGCATCACGATAGTCTGAAGGTTCCCGAAGGTTTCCAATTCAGGCTAATCGGAGGACTCTCAAATGAGATGGTCGAGCGTCTGGAACGAGCCCGTCCGCAAAATTTCGGTCAAGTTCGAACCGTCGCGGGCCTTACGCCAACGGCCGTATCATCGGTCCTTGTCCATCTGACGGCCTCCTCGGCAACTAATACTCTAAAGTAAGTAGAGTGTGGCACGTGCCACACCGATATGACGACAAATCTTGATGTGGCACGTGCCACAGCCGGGCCTGTTTAGAATGTCCCCGCGTTGTGATACTTTAAGAACTTCATTCGTGTACGGAAAATGGGCAAGATAATCGCTGTCGCAAATCAAAAGGGGGGTGTGGGGAAGACAACCACAGCCGTTAACCTCGCCGCGGCACTTGCTGCGGAAGATAAGAAGGTACTGCTTGTCGATGCGGATCCTCAGGCAAATGCAACATCCGGCGCCGGCATCATCCGCAACAATACGAGGAAAACGCTTTATAATGCCCTCATTTCAGGGGAACCGATGCGTGAAATGGTTCTCCCGACCGAAATTCCTACATTTTGGGTGATACCCTCGGATAAGAATCTTGCTGGGGCCGAGATCGAACTCGTTGAACGGGACGATCGAAACTATGCCCTAAAAAAGCTTTTGGCCGACATAAAGGACTATTTTCACTACATTATCATTGATTGTCCCCCATCGCTGGGCATTTTGACCGTGAATGGGCTCACAGCGGCCGATTCGTTATTGGTCCCGATACAGTGTGAGTACTATGCCTTAGAGGGCGTTACGGAACTATTTGACACGCTCGCACGACTGCGGCGGGAATTGAACCCAAATCTCGCCATCGAAGGGCTTTTACTCACAATGTATGACGAAAGGACCAACCTATCGGCTGCCGTAGCCAAGGACCTGAGGGATTTCTATGGTTCGCAGGTTTTGAAAACGGTGATCCCTCGTAATGTTCGTCTCGCCGAGGCACCAAGTTTTGGAAAGCCGATCCTGCTGTATGACCCGCGGTCGCGCGGCGCTGTGAGTTATGTACAGCTCGCAAAGGAGATAATTAGCGATGGCTAGACAGACCCTCGGAAGGGGACTAAGTGCTCTGCTAGGAGAGGAAAAGCCAGACACAGGAACCGAAACCAGTCTCGAGATCGACATCGATCTTATAGAACCAAACCCTGAGCAGCCGCGAACCCGGTTTGCTGACGAAAAGATCGAGGAACTGGCACAATCCATTCGGGCTAATGGCATTGTGCAGCCGATCGTCGTCCGACAGTTTGGGCGGGGTTACCAGATCGTTGCGGGCGAGAGGCGATGGCGGGCGGCGCAGCGGGCTGAATTGCGGCGCATACCGGCCGTTGTCAAGGTCGTTTCGGACGAGAAACTGCTCGAGCTTGCGTTGGTCGAGAACATCCAGCGCCAAGAGTTGAATCCTATCGAGGAGGCACGAGCATACCGCAAACTAATTGACAACATTGGACTTACGCAAGAATCTGTCGCAGACCAAGTCGGTAAAGAACGCTCGGTTATTACAACGGCTTTGCGCCTGCTCAAACTACCGGAAGAGATCCAGGGACTAATTGAAGAAGGCGGGCTTTCGGCAGGCCACGGCCGAGCGCTTTTGACCATCAATGACCCAAACGGTCAGCGATCGATCGCAATTTCGGCGAAGGATCAGGGATGGTCGGTGCGCGAGACTGAGAGGGCGGCAAAGCGGTTCTCAGCCGGCCTTACGGCAAGTGCGAAAAAGGGTATCAGGACCAGCGACGCAGACGCCAACGTCAAAGCTGCCGAGATAAAGCTGAAACGAAAGTTGAATACGAACGTTAAGATCTTGGCCGGCAGAAAGGGCCAGGGCGGAAAGATCGAGATCGAGTACTATAGTACCGGCGATCTGGACAGGATCTTTCAACTGTTAATGGAGCAATAAAAGGAGTTACCGGGATGCAAAAGCGTTTGACGCAGATGGTCGATTGCGCCGGTTGAGTGGCAAAACTCGCGCCAAGCGACCTTGCTCAAGTTTTGAGCAAATTGCCCCAACAGGATAGTAAGGATGTGATCGTAGGGTTTGACACCTCGGACGATGCGGGTGTTTTCCGCCTAACGGACGATACTGCCTTGGTTCAAACGGTCGATTTCTTTACACCCGTGGCTGACGATCCGGAAACATACGGCCGCATTGCCGCGGTCAATTCGCTCAACGATGTTTACGCTATGGGCGGCAAACCCATTTCAGCTCTCTCTATCGTCTGTTATCCTCAAAATGGCGATTGGGACGTTCTCGGACAGATCCTCGCCGGGGGCCAGAAGGCTCTGAATTCAGAAGGCGTGGTTGTTATCGGCGGACACTCAGTTGACGACAAGGAAATGAAGTTCGGTTACGCCGTGACCGGTGTGATCCACCCGGATAGGGTGGTCACCAATGCCGGGGCTCGAGCGGGCGATGTTCTGATACTGACCAAGCCCATCGGCACCGGAGCGATAAATACCGCGATAAAGCACGGCAAGGCCGGCAAAGCGGCCGAGGCGGCTGCTATCGCGGCCATGACCACATCGGCGGCGCAGCCCGCCCATGCGATGCGGGAGATCGGTGTAAATGCCTGTACGGACGTAACCGGTTTCGGCCTGTTGGGCCACGCTTTTGAAATGGCCCGTGCCAGCGGGGTGACTTTATACATCGAATCTACAGCAGTCCCGCTGCTGCCTGACGTTTTGGACCTGATCTCGATCGGGATGCTGACGCGTGGAGATCGAAATAACCGGGCTTATGTGGGCGACACGTGTTCAATGGGCAGCGGCGTATCGGGCGAAATGCAGAGTGCTCTTTTTGACCCGCAAACGGCTGGCGGCCTGCTGATAAGCCTTTCGGCTGATCGTGCCGAGGCATATCTCGCGGCAGTACCGGGTTCGACCGCGATCGGAAGCGTCGCCAACCGCACCACGTACATTATAGAGGTAAGTTAGTGTATCTATTCATTCTTGAATCGCTGGGAACATCCGAACTGCTGCTTATAGGTATCGTGGCGTTGATGTTTCTCGGGCCCCGAAAGCTGCCCGGCCTGGCCCGCAAAGCAGGCAAGTTGATGGCTGAATTTCGAGGTACGGCGAGTGAATTCAAGGAAACATGGCAGCGTGAGGTGAATTTCGACGAAGAGGCTAAGTTATTGAATCTAAATAGCTTAGATGCCGACAACGACAAAGGCTCTTCAGCTGCAGCGCAAACCGTACCTATCGGGACACCCGCCGCACCCGCTATTAAGGAGCTGGATCCCGCGGACTTTCCGCTGCCGGCCGCTGCCGATACCGGCGACTCACCTACCGTGCCTCCCGGCGCGGCGGCCCCGAACGAAGACAAGAAGAACTGGCTTTAGAGTTTGATGAGCAAAACAGAAACTGATCAGGAGCCCGAACCGGGCGGCCAGATGTCCTTTCTTGAACATCTGGATGAGCTGCGCAAGCGGCTGGTCTACTCGGTGGTGATACTGGTTATTGCCTTTATGGTCTGTTGGTTCGTTTCGGACCGCATCTATTCTTTCCTTTCTATTCCCATACGCCAGGCACTTTCCGAGGCCGAGCGGCGGCAATTGCCGATCGCGGGGCTAACCGGTGAAGAGAGTGCTCAGCCCCTGGACGCACTACAGGAAGGCCAGCGCGGCCGTTATATATTCGATCGAGCGACCAAGATCGGGCAGAGCGTTATTTCGCCGGGGGCGTCGGTTGCATCAGTGGTCGCACGTGATGCGGCCGGCAACCTTGGCTTGTTTACAGACGAAGAGATCATAACCAACAACGCTGTGATATCTAAAGGGGTGCGCTTAGTAGAATTTAATATGGGGATCGCCGTAAGCGAACCCAGCGCCGAGGAACGAATGATCGTAACTACGGCAACCGAATCGTTTACGCTGTTTGTAACGGTTTCGATGTACGCCGCGATCGCTCTTGGCCTCCCGTTCCTGCTGTGGCAAATATGGGCATTTATCTCGCCCGCTCTCTACAAACACGAAAGGTCGTACGTAACTCCCTTCATCGCGTTGTCAACCATCTCATTCGTTCTGGGTGCTGCGTTTGCCTATTACATCCTTTTCCCCCCCGCCGTAAAGTATCTGCTGGGCCTGGGCGAAGAGTTCAGGCTGCTGTTGAGGGCGAGCGACTATTTCGACTTCATAACGCTGATCATGCTCGCGATGGGCGTCATCTTTCAGATGCCGGCGATAACATATGTCCTGTCAAGGATCGGCATACTCTCGGCCGGGCTGCTCGTACGCAGCTGGAAGATATCCCTCGTGGGAATATTAATAATTGCCGCGATCGTGTCACCTACCGCTGATATTCCGAATATGCTCTTG
>JBBQGO010000006.1:0-18340 GCA_038323125.1 Pyrinomonadales bacterium | reverse complement strand
CAATATGTAACATTGTTCTTTATGGGCATGGCGGTTTACTGGCTCTGGCAACGGCAGATGATCGAGCTAGGTGCCCGCGCAAACTGGGTAGTCCTCATTCTCTGTGTTGCCGTATACCTTGGTTATGCACAGTATTTCCATCATTACACTTATTCTCCGATATTCTACGGCCTTGTGAGTGCCGTTTTTATCTTCTTCGCGATCCATTTTGAGCTCTCCACAGGCTTTCGGCCATCGCCGGGCCTTGTGACTCTCGGGGATGCGTCGTACGTTCTTTACCTGATCCACTTACCGATACTAAACTTGTCGACCAAGCTTGCCGCCAGAGCTCTGAGTGATGGGCTTGCACTGATAGTATTTAACTGTGTGGTTGCCGCCGCGATCATCTTGTTGAGCGTGATCGTACACAGAAAAATTGAGCGGCCGCTCAATGGTTATATAAAGGCCAAACTCGCACTTTGATGACCCATAAAAGCGAACAACTATCTGTGTGTATGCTCGTTACGGATATCGACGCGGCGTCCGGTGGGGTTCAAACTAATTCGCGCACTCTGTTACGCGAGTTAAACCGCCGCGGAATACAAACATTTGCATGTGTACGAAATTACTACGGACTGCCCTCCGAGGAGTTGGTAGACGGCACTGAAATACATCGTTCCCCCGTTTGGAGACGTTCAAGGGCTATCAACGGCTTTCTCTATCTGGCCGACACCTTTTTTTGGCTGTTGAGGAACCGCCACCGGTACGTTGTCATCCATTGCCAGCAAATGTTCGGGCCCGCCATGGCCGCGACGATAGCGGGTTTCTTTATCCGCAAACCGATCATCGTTCGTATAACCACGGTGGGCGATCTGGGAGAGGTAAAGCACATTCGTGAAATGCCGCTCGCATGGCTGCGGCTTCGTCTGATCCGCAGGGTTTCGAGATGGGTCGCCCTCACGCGTGAGATGGCAGACGAACTCGCTACACTCGATATCTCAAGCGATAAGATCACGATAATTCACAATTCGACCGAGATACCGGTAGGGGCTGCGTTCGAACAGCCGGTGAAAGAAAGCAAGAGGCGAGTACTAGGCTTGGAATACGAGAAGGTGGCCGTGTTCGTCGGCCGTTTAAGTGCCGAGAAGGGCCTGGACGTACTAATAGATGCATGGCAGCTGATCGGCAAGCATCACCCTGATGCTCACCTGCTCATACTGGGTGGAGGCGGTGATTATAGAAACGTCGAAACAAACCTAAAGGAGCAATGTGCAAACCTTAAACTCGATGCACAGATCCACTTCGTTGGGCATGTTAGAAATGCCAAAGACTTTATACTGGCTTCTGAAGTTTTCGTTCTGCCGTCGAGAACTGAAGGGATGTCCAACGCACTCGTTGAAGCTTTCGCTTGCGGAGCGGCAATAGTTGCGACAGATATCCCCTCTAATCAGGAGATATGCGAGGACGGCATTAACGCACTCCTGGTACCGGTCGCCGACTCTAAGTCCCTGAGCGACGCTATCATCAGCGTCCTTGACTCAGCCGAGTTAGGTCAACGGCTCGGTCAGGAAGCCAGGCAGAAAGCCGAGAGGGAACTATCGGTTGACGCGATGGTCGATGAATATCTGGCAACTTACCGACAAACTCTCCGATTGAAACCGTAAATGAAAAAGATCCGGGTTCTACACCTCACCAGCACAAGATACGGCATCGGCGGAGTTGAGAAGCTCCTGCTTGATATGTCGGACAAATATGACCCGGACAGGTTTGACGTGTTCTACTGCAATTTGTTTTGTGATGCCGATGGACAGGGGGTCTTTCCTGCGGCTATGCGGCAGCGAGGCCTCAGTGTTTATGAGGTAAAAGGAAGGTCATTGAGCGACATACCGCAAATGGTATCGGGCCTCGCACGACTGTTGCGGCAAGAGCGTTTCGATATCCTTCATTTGCACATGCTGCAGGCGACGATAGTTGGCGGTCTGGCGGTAAAGTTTGCACGCGGTACCAAGGTGGTCGTTACAAAACACTACACGGACGACCTGTCGAGCCAAAACCCTGTAGTGAAGCGTTTGGGTCATCACTACACGAGGATGGCGGGCCATATCATAGCGATATCTGAGCACGTTAAGGCCGACATGGTTCGCATATCGATCCCCGTCGCCAGGATCACGGTCATTTACAACGGAACAGACATCGAACATTTCGATAGACGGGCAGCGGTGCCGTCGCACCTAGAACCCGCGGGCGCCAAAGATCGGCTTCTGATCGGTACCGTTGGGAGCCTTACCCCCAGAAAAGGCCATCGGCACCTAATTGAAGCTATGCCCGAGATCGTAAAGGAACTTGGATCCGTTCATCTTTTCGTGATCGGCGAAGGTCCCGAAAAACAAGAACTCGAGCAGTTAAGGGTTTCTCTCGGCTTAGAGAGCGTCATAACGATGCTAGGTTTCCAGGATGAGGTCGCCCCTTTGTTGACCGAGTTGGACCTTTATGTCCACCCATCTATCCACGAACCATTCGGTATTGCGATCCTCGAGGCTATGGCGGCGAGAAAGTGCGTGGTAGCAACGGCGGTTGGCGGTGTTCCCGAGATCGTTTTAGATGGCGTGACAGGGTATTTGGTGCCGCCCGGTGAGCCGGCAGCACTCTCAAATACTATTTCGAACGCTCTCCGGCATCGGGATAAGGCTATTGAAATGGGCAGGGCAGGGAGGGAACGAGTTGCGGATCTGTTTGATATTCAACGAACAGTAAAAGGGTATGAGGACCTCTATAACGAACTCTGCGGCTATCCCGGCCGAACACGCCCAGCCGATGGATCGTTGGACTAAAGATTCTTTACTGAATAATATAGAACATAATGGAAACGAGCAGTATTTTGGTCACCGGCGGTGCTGGATTCATCGGTTCGCATCTGGTCGATGGCCTGATCGCAGCCGGTCATCGTGTTCGGATCCTCGATTCGCTCGCCGACGAGGTGCATGGCGGGGCCGAGCCTGCGCATTTGAATCGTGATGCGGAGTTCATCCATGCGAGCACTGGCCAAACGGAGTCTTGTAAGAGAGCTGTATGTACATCCTGGGCCTGACCACACTCGGCGATTCGGCCGCCGCGCTTATTAAGGACGGACAGCTTATAGCTGCCGTTGAGGAAGAGCGCTTTTCGCGCGTCAAGCACCACAGCGGCTTTCCCTATCGAGCTATCCAGTTCTGTCTTGACGAGGCCGGCATCACGCTAAAGGATGTTGAGCATGTCGGCCATTATTGGAAGCCATGGATACTGCGGCACAAGGCGATCCAGGCTGCCAAGTCGGCATTTATCTCGCTTGATATGTTTAAGGCCCGGGCTGATCGCGGTGTGGCACAGGTGAGCAACAGCTATCTGGGTATGTTCAAACACCCACAGCGGCTGCGCGATCATTTTGGTCCGAGCAGCTTCAAATTTCATTATCTGGAGCATCATCAGACCCATGCTGCCTCGGCGTTTTTCGTATCGCCATTCGAAACGGCGGCGATACTGACCTGGGACGGCACGGGTGAGGATACGACCACGCTCTTTTCGCGGGGGGCCGGCAACAAGATGGAGGTGCTCAAGCGTATCAAGCTGCCGCATTCGCTCGGCCAGTTTTATTCAGCCGTCACCAATTACATCGGCTTTGATATGTTCAACGGCGACGAATGGAAGGTCATGGGCCTTGCCGCCTACGGCCTACCAAAACACGTTGATTTCTTTCGTGAAAAGGTGCTGACGACCAATGGCAGCGGTGATTTTCGCTTTAACATCAAAGTGCTGGACCATCACCTCGCCAAACACTATCAGTTTTCCGACGCCATCGTTAACGAACTCGGGCCCGCCCGGAAAAAGGGCGAGGAGCTATCCGAACATCATTGGGACATCGCCTGTTCTGCCCAAAAGGCGCTCGAGGACACGGCTATCTATCTGGTCAAACAGATCAAGGAGATGACCGGCGAAGAGAACCTTTGTATGGCCGGTGGTGTTGCGTTCAACTCTGTAATGAACGGCCGCATTTTTCATGAAACGCCGTTCAAACGGTTCTACGTACAACCGGCCGCCGGCGACGCAGGGTGTTCGCTCGGTGCGGCAATGATGGTTTGGCATCAGAAGCTGGGCAACGAGCGGAGCTTTCAGATGGGCCACGCGTATTGGGGGCCGGGTTTTTCGAATGCGGAGTGCCGTGAGGCCCTGGACGCCGCGGGACTGAAATATGAGACCTTTGCCGACGATGTGCTGCTGCCGAGGCTGGCAAAGATGATCTCAGAGGGTGCGATCATCGGGTGGTTCAACGGCCGAATGGAGTTGGGCCCGAGGGCGCTCGGGGCACGCAGCTTCGTCGCCGACCCGCGCCGCGCCGATATGCGCGAGATACTCAATGACAAGGTAAAGCTGCGCGAGTGGTTCCGGCCGCTGGCCCCATCGATGCTCGAAGAACATGCAATGGAGGTTTTCGGGGTCGAGCACCATGATCCGTTTATGATCACGGTGATCGAGGTTGCCGAGGCGTACAAGAAAAAGATCCCGGCTGTCGTCCACGTCGACGGCACTGCCCGCCCGCAGATGGTCAGTAAAGAGGCCAATCCGCGGTACTGGCAATTGATAAACGAATTCAAAAAGATCACGGGTATCCCGATGCTGCTGAACACTTCGTTCAATGTTCAGGAGCCGATCGTCTGCACTCCGTCGGATGCGATCAACACTTTTCGCAATGCGGCTTTTGACGCACTCGTGCTCGAGAACAACCTTGTCCGTCGGGAGGACAATCACTAGATGCTGCACCGTCTACTATTGCTGGTTTGTGTTCTGGTGATCGCAATGGGCGTGATCGTCGTCGATTTTCCGGAAGGCGTCGTTGCGATAGCGATGGTTTTTGTTCTCGCGGCGATCGTCGTTTTTTTGATCAGGAGGTACTCGGAAGAAAGAGAGTTTCTTATAACCGTCTTCCTCGTCGCTCTGGCGCTAAGGA
This sequence comes from Pyrinomonadales bacterium, assembly GCA_038323125.1. Lineage (GTDB taxonomy): Bacteria > Acidobacteriota > Blastocatellia > Pyrinomonadales > Pyrinomonadaceae > OLB17. Next base: position 13,380 of record JBBQGO010000006.1, on the reverse strand, counting down.
TGGGGTTCGGCGTTATCGTGCAGGTTTTTGACCTGAGGGAGTTTTTCGGTCCGGATGCGATGGGGTATGACGTGAACGCAGCTCACCTCGTTGACGTGTGGATGGATCGTGCTGAGCTATCGGGGACGCTCCGCTTTCAAGACGATCCGGGAAGCGGGTCTTTTTGGGGCATGTACTATCTGACGGCGTCCATCTATTACCTCCTGGGCCACAATATCTTTGCAGCACAATCATTTTGTGCAGTAGTCGGTGCGGCAACCGCCCCGATGGTCTATTACTGCTCGAAGATGGTCTATGCCAACATCAAGGTTGCCAAGTTCGCGGCGATCGCGGTGGCCGTCTTTCCGTCATTCGTTGTTTGGTCCGGCCAGTTGTTAAAAGACGGGCTGATGATCTTTTTCCTGGTAACCATCGTGACGATGGTCCTGCAGCTGCAAAAGAACTTCCATTATTACTCGCTTGGCGTACTTCTGTTTTCTCTGGTCGGAATACTCTCGCTACGTTTCTATGTCTTCTATATGGTCGCAGTGGCTGTGGCAGGAAGCTTTCTGGTAGGGGTAACAAACTCCAACAGGTCCATTTTGCGAAATACGGTTGTCCTCGCACTGCTGGGACTGTCATTAACGTATCTCGGGGTGGGCAAGCGGGCCTCGGTTGAATATGAGATCTTTGGAAACCTGGACAGAGTGCAGAATAGTCGATTGGACCTGGCCCAGTCTGCTAACTCAGGCTTTAATCAGGACAGTGACGTTTCAACGGCTGAAGGGGCCCTATCTGCGATGCCTGAAGGCTTTGCTTATCTTTACTTTGCCCCTTTCCCCTGGGAGGCAGCGAATCTACGGCAGGCGATAACAATCCCGGAGGTTCTTGCCTGGTGGGCTACCCTCCCGTTTTTGGTCCTGGGGCTGATCTATACCATCAAGAACAGGCTTCGCAATGCTTTTCCGATACTGATCTTTACACTGCTTTTGACGCTGGCGTACTCGATCTTCCAGGGTAATGTCGGTACTGCATACAGACAGAGAACCCAGCTTCAGGTATTTTTGTTCATCCTGGTCGGCGTCGGTTGGACCGTTTATAAAGAGAGAAAAGAGAACGAACGTATTTTAAGGCAGGCTGCCCAGCGTTCGATCGACAGCAGGCTGCGTGCGCTCGCCGGCAAATAAAGATCATGTGCGGAATTACAGGCTTTGTAAACGCTGACGGCCGGGCCGCGGACCGTTCGGTCCTCGAACGGATGAACCGCGCGATCATTCACCGCGGGCCCGACGACGATGGAACGTATGTCCGCGAGAATGTCGGCCTGGCGATGCGGCGCCTTTCTATAATCGACGTGGCCGGTGGAAAACAGCCTATCCGAAATGCGGACGGTACTAAATGGCTGATCTTTAACGGCGAGATCTATAACTATCAAACGCTCCGCGAGGACCTCGAGAAACGCGGGCATCAGTTCTACACGCGGTCGGATACGGAAGTGGTCCTGCGGCTTTACGACGAATATGGCGAAGATTGCCTGGAGCACCTTCGCGGGATGTTTGCCTTTGCGATCTGGGACGAGAAAGCCCGGTCGCTGTTCCTGGCCCGCGACCGCGTCGGTAAAAAACCGCTTCTGTATTCGCACCAGCCCAACGGAGACCTGATCTTCGGTTCCGAGTTTCAGGCCCTGTTACAGCATCCATCCGTTTCGCGTGAGGTCGATCATAATGCGATCGACAGCTATCTCTCGTACCTTTGCGTCCCGGCGCCGCAGACCGCGTTCAAGCAGATCAGAAAGCTCGAACCGGGCCACTGGCTGCGCTGGACCGGCGGACGCATTGAGACAAAAAGATACTGGCTGCCTGATTTCTCGAAAAAAATAAAGATCACCGAGGACGAGGCGATCGCCGAGACGACCCAGATACTCCGCGAATCGACTCGCCTCAGGATGATATCTGAGGTCCCGCTCGGCGCTTTTCTTTCAGGCGGAGTAGACTCGTCGATCGTTGTCGCCCTTATGGCGCAAGAGAGCTCGACGGCGGTCAAGACCTTTTCCATTGGATTTGAAGAAGAGGATTTCAGCGAACTGAAGTACGCCAAACGGGTGGCGGAGCACGTCGGGGCCGAATATAACGAGTTTATCGTTCGCCCAAATGCACTCGATGTGCTGCCGACGCTCGTCGAGCATTACGGCGAGCCCTTTGCTGATTCGTCGGCGATACCGACCTACTACGTAGCTAAGGAGACACGCCGCCACGTGACGGTTGCCCTAAACGGCGATGGAGGTGACGAGAGCTTTGCGGGGTACGAACGGTATACCGCAATGCGTATCGCCGAAGCTTATTCGCGGGTGCCGTCGGCACTCAGAAAGGTGTTTATCGAGGCCCCGGTTGGCCTGCTTCCCACATCGGAACTAAAGCGAAGCCGCTTTCGTGATGCCAAACGCTTTCTCCGTGCCGCCGGCCTGCCCCGCACCGAGCGGTATTTTCGATGGATGTCGACGTTTTATGGCGATGCAAAGCAGGAACTCTATACCGCCGATTTTGCCCGGTCGGTGGCGGGCAACAACGCATCGGCCCTGTTGGGCGGATGGTTCGCCGCCGCGAACGGCACCGGTACGCTCGACGCCACACTGTTGACCGACCAGATGACCTACCTGCCGAACGACCTGCTTGTAAAGGTCGATATCGCATCGATGGCCAATTCGCTTGAGGCCCGTTCGCCGTTTCTCGACCACAAGTTGATCGAATTTGCCGCCACGCTGCCCGAGAGCATGAAAATGAGGGGGTTCGAGACAAAGTCGCTGCTAAAAAAGGTCGCGGCCCGGCTCGTTCCACGCGAAGTCGTCTACCGGCGTAAGATGGGTTTCGGCGTTCCGATCGGCAAGTGGTTTCGCGGTGATATGAAGGACTTTGTTCGCGGCGTCCTGTTGTCGGAAAAGTCGCTAAACCGCGGCATAGTCAGGCCCGAGATACTGAAAAGATACGTGGACGAGCATATCGACGGGGAGCGTGACCATTCGTTTCAATTGTGGACGCTGCTGATGTTAGAGATGTGGTACCAGCGATTTATCGATCAGCAATGACAACAAATATCGATGAAAATGTTGTCGCCGGGTTTGGTGACGAATGGTCGCGTTTCGATCAGTCGGCGTTGAGCAGCGATGAGCTGCAGCGGATGTTCGACAACTATTTCAACATCTTTCCGTGGGACGCTTTGTCGCCTGATGCCGTCGGGTTTGACCTCGGCTGCGGCAGCGGCCGCTGGGCAAAGATGGTCGCACCGCGTGTCGGCAAGCTCCATCTCATGGACCCGAGCCCGGACGCTCTCGCGGTCGCCAGGCGTAACCTGGCGGGCGCCGCAAACTGCGAGTTTCACCTCGCCGGTGCCGACAACATCCCGCTTGAGGGTGAGAGCTGCGATTTTGGCTACTCGCTCGGTGTGCTCCATCACATCCCCGATACCGAGGCCGGCCTGCGAACGAGCGTCGACAAACTGAAACCGGGTGCCCCTTTCCTCGTCTATCTCTATTACAGTTTCGATAACCGCCCGGCGTGGTTCCGCCTGCTATGGCATCTCAGCAACGCCATCCGTCAGGTCATCTGCCGCCTGCCGCACGGCGCCCGCTACGCCATCAGCCAGGTGTTCGCCGCCCTTATCTATTACCCCCTCGCCCGCACCGCCCTCATCGCCGAACGCCTCGGCGCGGGCGTTGAGTACTTCCCCCTCTCGCAATACCGCCACAACAGCTTCTACGTAATGCGCAACGACGCCCTGGATCGCTTCGGCACACGCCTGGAAAAGAGGTTCTCTCAGCAAAAGATACGCGAAATGATGCACCGATCGGGCCTCGAAAACATTACATTCAGCTCAACGTCGTTTTGGACGGCGGTTGGGTATAAACGGTAAAGAGCACCGGCGACAAGGTCGTCACGATCAATCTTGACGTCAAAAGCGACGGACTGGAGCCGCAAGCGTCTCGCTTGCCCCGCGGCGAACCGGCTTCCGGTGTCGTCTCGGATCGCCTGGGGTGACCGGGACCGAGCGCAAAGGTATAACCGTCGACCGCCTGCATGCCCAAAACCTCGCATTCCTAATGCATTCACATTTCTTCCTTTCGCGTTCTTTCGAGTGATTCGCGGGTAAAACTCCGCCAGTCCGGAAAAAGACGACCACATTCCCGATCGAGCGGTTTTCCTCAAGATTTCGGGCCATCTTCTTCGCGACTGGCAAGTGGCCGCTCGCGAAGGATGCGCTGATCTTCGCGAAAGGCGGGACATTCTTCGCGAAAAATACGGCACCTTCGCGGAAAAACAAATTTTTTACCGAAGAAACCGAGATTCTTCGCGAAGGCTCTTACCTTCTTCCGGAAGCCCGCGGTGTCTGTCGCGAAGAACATGACAATAGTACCGAAGAACATGGTCCCGATCGCGAATGAATTGCGCTCCTTCGCGGATATGGAGAGCATCATCCGGGTCCGGGTTAGATAAATCGTAGGGATTATCATTGTCCCTTTCAGAGACGGCAACGCTGAACCTTGACACATCTCTTCGCGGCAAGACCCCTTACACGGCCCTCGATGAGGCATTACCACCTCATTTAGTGCTAAAATACAAAGCTTAGCTTGGTAACCGGCAGCGATCTTCCCGCACGATCGTTTATCCCGCCGCCGCCCGCTGTAACAGGCGGGGCGCGTCGGGTTCGCCGGTTACCATCTTGTATATGGCAGGTGCACGGATCAAAAATGCTTTGACGATCGATTTTGAGGACTGGTATCAGGGTCTTGAGATCGCGTATTCGGAGTGGGACCGGTTCGAGGACCGGATCGAGGCTGCGGGTGACAAGCTGCTACAAATATTGGATGAAGGCAATACCAAGGCGACGTTCTTTATGCTCGGGTATGTCGCCGAAAAACACCCAGAGATCGTAAAACGGATCGAGGCCGCGGGGCATGAGATCGGTACCCACGGGTTTTCGCACACGCTGATCTATAACCAGGAGCCTGAGCTGTTTAAACGGGAACTGACCCGCGCGATCGGCTATCTTGAGGACCTGACGGGCAAGAAGGTGCTCGGCCATCGTGCTCCGTTCTTTTCGATCACAAAGGACTCGCTCTGGGCTCTCGATATTCTCGGCGAACTCGGCATCAAGTACGATTCGAGCATCTTTCCGGTACTTAATTACCGGTATGGGATAGCCGACGCACCGCGTTTCCCGTACACGATCAAGCGTGGAAGGCACGAGTTTATCGAGTTTCCGATCTCGACGCTGAAACTTCTCGGGTTTACGATGCCGATCTCGGGTGGTGCTTATTTCCGGATATATCCGTATCAGGTGACCAAACAGGCGATCAGGTCCGTAAATCGTTCGGGCGAGCCGGTGACGTTCTATCTGCACCCGTGGGAGCTCGACCCGGACCATCCGCGGATCGATGTGCCGCGGCGGATCGCATTGACGCACTATTTCAACCTCGGTGCGACCGAGCGGCGGCTTAAACGATTATTGAAAGATTTTGAGATGGCCCCGATGAAAGAGGTTTTGGGGATCAGCGATGGAGATTTACCGCGGAGACGCGGAGACGAGGAGTAAGGAAGGGGTCTTTGGTTTTCTCTGCGACTCAGCGGCTCTGCGGGAGACTCTGTATCAGGAAGTTTCCCGCAGAGCCGCAGAGCGAGAAAACCTTTTTTGAGATTTCTTTGCGTACTCCGCGAGCTTTGCGTGAAACTCTTTCGTTAGCAGGTTATTTATGACAGAGAATGTACAAAAAACAGTCGAGGAAAAGGTCCGCGATCATTTTCATGATGATGCAGGGCGGTTTGACGCGATCTACGATGACAAGAAGGGGCCGTTTGCCCGCTTTATCGATAACTATTGGCGCGGTGTCGTTCAAAAACGGCTTGAGATCAATGTTCAAAAGCTCGAACCGCTCACCGGCAAGAAGATCCTCGACGTTGGCTGCGGCTCGGGCCGGTTCTGCCTGGCCTATGCTCACAGAGGTGCCGCAAAGGTTGTCGGCATTGACTTTGCAAAAGCGATGATCGAACTTGCCGACAAGCTCGCCGCCGAGCAGGGCGTGTCCGCCCAGTGCGATTTTCGCGTCGGCACTTTCCCTGCGGCGATCGGCGACGACGAAGCTCCCTTCGACGGTTGTTCGGCCAATGGGTTTTTCGACTATATCGACGATCCTCTGCCCATGATCACGCGCATGCGCGAACTAACCATCGGCAGACTCATCATGAGCTTTCCAAAGGCGGTTGAGTGGCGCGTGCCTGTCAGACGTGTACGATTTTGGATGAAGGGCACGCCGCTATTCTTGTATCGCGAGGCTCAAGTGCGCGACCTTCTCAAAAGGGCCGGTGTCGATAATTATGAGTTTATCCACCTCGACCGTGACTATCTCGTGGTCGCCGATGTTTGATGCGTTTTGCTCCCGGTCCTTAGCATGCCTACAGCTTTGATGGATACCCCGACAGTTGAGAACAGCACACCGGCCGCGGCCGCCAGACCGGTCCGCGTTCTGCATATCATTACGCGCATGATCGTCGGCGGTGCTCAGGAGAACACGCTGCTATCGGTCGTCGGCCTCGACGCTATGCCTGAATACGATGTGACGCTGGTGAGCGGCATTGACAAGGGCCGCGAGGGTGAATTGCTCTCACAGGCACGCGAGACCACGCACCTGATAGTTCTGCCCGAAATGGGACGAAGTATCAACCCTTTATCGGACTTCAAAGCGTTCTGGAGCCTCTATCGCCTGATTCGCCGGGAACGCTACCACATCGTCCATACGCACTCGTCCAAGGCCGGAGTGCTGGGCCGCCTCGCGGCTTGGTTTGCCGGGACGCCTCTGATCGTACATACGCTGCACAGCCTCGTGTTTCACGACTATCAGCCGTGGGTCGTAAACCGGGCCTGGTGGCTGACAAAAAAGATCTGCGCCCCCGTTACCGATTTCTTTATCAGCGTCTCGGATGTCATTTCAGAAAAGGCGATCGCCGCCGGGATAGCAAAACCCGAGATGTTCCGGACCGTGTACAGCGGTATGGAACTTGACTGGTTCCTAAATGCCAGATTCGATGCCGGCAAGGTCCGGGCGGAGTTCGGCATTCCGCTTGACGCCCCCGTCGTCGGCAAGATCGCCCGGCTCTTCCCGCTCAAAGGCCATGACCAATTGATGGATGCTGCGCCCGAGATCGTAAAGCGCGTCTCCAATGTCCGGTTCTTTTTGATCGGCGACGGCATTTTGCTCGAACATCTGCAGCAGCGGGCGCGGGAATACGGGATACTGGACAATTTTGTTTTCGCCGGGCTTATCGACCGTACACGTATCCCCGAGATGATCTCGGCGATGGATGTGGTCGTTCACACATCGCTGCGCGAGGGGCTGGCCCGCGTGCTGCCGCAATCCCTAGCAATGGGCAAACCCTGTGTCTCGTTCGATATCGACGGCGCCCGCGAGGTGGTGATCGACGATCATACCGGCTATCTGGTCAAGGCATTTGATAACGTGCATCTCGCCGACAGCGTGGCGCGGCTGCTCGAGGACGAGGGTCTCCGGGCCGCCTTTGGCGCCAACGGCCGAGCCCACGTCGACCCCAATTTTCGCACCGAAAAAATGGTCGCCGACATTTCGGAGGTTTATCAAATGCTGCTCCTGCGGCACGCAAAACGCATAGAGGCCTTTGACCGCAAAGCGTCCCCGAGGGTGAACGCCGCTTAAAGCAAGCAGTTGATTTTCCGCGATAATTGGCTTGTAATAAGGCTCACCGACTCTGTTTGCAATATGCCGGCAATCGTTTCAAATCCGATCTTTGTGGGGGCCGCGGCGGCGCTTCTCTCATTGATCTGCACATTCGCGGTACGTGCTTTTGCCGTGCGGCAGGGTTATGTCGCAAAGCCTAAATCGGATCGCTGGCATAAGCGGCCAACGGCGATGCTCGGCGGTATCGCGATCTTCGTTTCCACCGCGTCGATCTATTTTCTGCTCGTGCCTGTCTCGCGTGATTCGCTCGTGGTCATGGGTGCCAGTGCGTTCCTGTTTTTTGTTGGGTTGGTTGACGACATTATCAGCATTCGCCCGTACCAGAAGCTGGTCGGGCAGTTGATCGGAGCGGGCATCCTCGTACTATCCGGCCTCAAAGTGCCGCTTACCGGATATGAGATCGTCGACATCTGGTTGACGGTCTTTTGGGTTATCGGCATAACGAACGCCATCAACCTGCTCGACAACATGGACGGGCTCGCCGCCGGCATCTCTGCGATCGCGGCGTTTTCGCTCGCACTCAACTTTGCGTCCAATGGGCTGACGAACGAACTGCTGCTCGCATCGGCGCTGATCGGCGCACTCGTGGGCTTTCTGGTTTTCAATTTCAATCCCGCATCGATCTTTATGGGCGATTGCGGTTCGATGTTCGTCGGGTTCCTGCTTTCGGGGACCGTTCTGCTCAATCAGGTCGGCGGGCGCTCGCGCGGGATCGTGGCCATCCTGGCAGTTCCGGTATTGATATTGTTTGTACCCATTTTCGATACGACGTTCGTTACGGTCCTGAGAAAGCTGTGGGGCAGAAAGGCCTCGCAGGGCGGCCGTGACCACACGTCCCACCGCCTCGTCGCGCTCGGACTGTCGGAGCGTTCCGCTGTCCTAATGCTCTACGGCCTTGCTGTGCTCGCCGGTGCTCTCGCGATCGTTGTCGCGCAAATAGGGGCCTTCAAGAGCTTCGCTTTGATCGGGTTTTTTATTGTGGTGCTGGTGATCCTGGGCGTATATTTATCAAAGGTAAAGGTCTACGAGGGTGAGGGTGAGGAACAGGCGGTCCAGGAAAACGCGGTATTCGCGTTTCTGATCAACGTCTCGCACAAACGGCGCATCTTTGAAGTTTTTCTCGATGCCTTTCTCATAACGCTTGCTTACTATTCGGCGTTTGCCCTTCTTCGCCTGTTCGAAAGCCTGACCAACTGGGGCCTCTTTCTAAAGACCCTGCCGATGCTGATCCTGATTAAGCTCGGAGCCTTCCTTATGGTCGGTGTATATCGCGGGCTATGGCGTTATACAAGCATCGGTGACCTGATCACGATCACAAAGGGCGTTATGCTCGGCTCTGTATTTAGCGTTCTGGCCGTTCTGCTTGTTTACCGGTTTGAGGGCTTTTCACGGACGGTGTTCTTCCTGGACGGCATACTGCTGCTACTGGCCGTGGTCGGCAGCCGTATGGCGTTCCGCGTTATACGCCAGATGCTGCCGATGCCCATTTCCGGCGACGGACGCAAAGTGTTGATCTACGGGGCGGGCGACGGCGGCGAAATGGTCCTGCGGGAACTTAACAATAACCCCGAGTGGAACTATCAGGCGGTCGGTTTTGTCGACGACGACCCGCTAAAGAAGGACAAGGTGATCCACGGGTTAAAGGTCTTTGACAGCGACGGATCGCTGGCCGACATCTGCCGGCAAAAGGATGTCGCTGAGGTGCTCTTATCGATGCGGATCATCGCGCCCGAGAAATTAAAAGAGATCCGCGAGGTCTGCCGCGACACCAATATCATACTAAAACGGGCACAGATCAAGATAGAACCGGTAGATATGATTTAGAGGAAAACCGCAGCCGTGTCACTTAAAATATTAAAGATCAACCCCGGAGTGGCCCGCGTGCTCATCATCGCGGCGGCCGTCGTGTGTTTGATCTGCGCGTGGTTTTTTATCAAGTGGAACTTTGCCAACGCGATCGCTTCGCGTATGGATCCCGCGCGGCCCGAATCGAAGACGGTTGCCGAATGGCTCACACGTGTCGCCCCAAACGATCCGCAGACACATTTCACTGCGGCCGCCCTTTTCGAAAGAACATTTGATTCTGAGGACCTGACGCGGTCGCTGATCGAGTACGAAACTGCCGCGGCCCTCTCGCCCAACAACTTTCTGATGTGGCTAAACCTGGGCAAAGCCCGCAGCGTGACCGGTGACACCGAGGGAGCCGAGGCGGCGTTTCGCAGGGCACTGCATCTCGGGCCAAACTACTCAGCGGTCCAATGGATATTCGGCAACTTTTTGGTGCGGCAAGGCGAGATAGACGAGGGATTTACCCTGATCGCCAAAGCAGCCGCATCAGACCCCTCATACACCTCGCCGGCCGTGGTGATGGCGATGCAGATCTTTGACGGGGACTCGGCCGCGGTAAGGCGCAGCCTCGGCGAGGGCGACGTCATTAACGCCGCGTTCGCAAAGGTCCTCGTTGGGCTCGAGCGTTATGCCGATGCGTATGCCGCGTGGTCACAGCTAACCGACAAGGCAGGCAAGTTCAAGGCGCTGGGCGAAATGTTGACGGACCAGATGGCAGCATCCAAAAAGTTTCAGCTAGCCGCGCTGATCAGATCGGACCTGATCGCCGACGGATCGCCAAAACCGGTCGTCGGCCAGATCGGCAACGGCGGCTTTGAGGAGGGCGTCACGCTCCGCGACGCCGGGCTGTTCGAATGGCAGATCGACGAGGGCAGCGAACCGCAGGTCGGCCTAAGCGACGGGCAGAGAAGGTCGGGCAAATACAGCCTGTGGATGTTGTTTGACACCTTTCAGACCGCGGCGTTTCGAAATGTCTCGCAGACCGTACCGGTCGTACCCGGGGCAGCATATGAGCTTGAGGTGTTTTACCGCTCGGACGTAAAGACCCAGGCCCGGCTGCGTTGGGAGGTCGCCGAGACCACGGTCGGTGCCCCTCTCGGTGCGACCGAACCGATAGGCGCTGCGGCCGACTGGGTCCGGCTGAGTGTGCAATTTACGGTGCCGCCCGAGTCTGACGGCATTACAATAAGGCTCGCACGCGAGGGCTGCTCCGGACCGTCATGCCCGATCACGGGTCGCGTATCATTTGACGACTTTTCGCTTCGGCCATTGTAAGAGATGGAGGAAACACTCAAACCCGAAGGCACACTGCTGCACACCGAGGATGTGATCATCGGCGAATCGTCGTCTCTCCTCAGTTCGGTGATCTTTTTTCTGCTGTGCCTGATCCCCGTGTTCTCGACCGTTTTATTCGGAGCGGTCGACAATACTACGTGGATCATCATCTCTATCTTTTGGGTTGCGATAGTCCTGCTGTGGCTCGCCGAGGCGTGGAAGGGACGCGGGTTTCTTTTTAGCCCAAGCGCCCTTCAGATACCGATGCTCGGACTGCTCCTGATCGGGCTCGTCCAGCTTCTGCCTCTTAGGGCTGTAGATGCGGGCGCTCTATTAAGCGTGCCAGTATCGCAGGCGTTGTCGCTTGACCCGTATTCGACGCGCTTCTTTATTGTAAAACTCGTCGTTTACATTGTTTTCTTTGCGGCGTGCCTGGCCTTTATCAACAATGAACGCCGGTTCAAAAAGGCGGTACTGCTGGTCGTGATATTCGGGTCATTGATGGCGTTCTTCGGCATTCTGCAGCGGCTCGCCAATCCGGACGGCATCTATGGCATGCGCGAAACGCCGCAGTCCATCCCGTTCGGCCCGTTCGTTAACCAGCATCATTTTGCGGGGTTTATGCAGATGACGGGCGGTGTCACGCTCGGTCTGCTATTCGGAAAAAAGACCGAGCGGGATAAAAAGATACTGCTCGCCATCGCGGTCGTTATAATGGGGGTCGCCACGGTGCTGACGAGTTCGAGGGGCGGCCTGCTGGGGTTTGTCTCTGTTCTGGTCTTTGTTACGCTGCTCAGCCTTCTCTCCGGCCGCTGGTCGGGTGAGAAGAAAAGCACGACGGCAGGCTCGGCGGGTATACAGAGAAACTTCGCGTTGGCGGCCGGCGGTTTTACCCTGATCGTCCTGATATTTGGCGTCGCCCTGTTGATCGGCGGTAATGACGCCCTGCTGAGGGGAATTGGAGCCGCCAATACCGATGCAGATATATCAAGCGGGCGTGCCCACTTCTGGCCCATCGCCCTAAAGATCTTTCTCGAAAACCCGATCCTGGGTGCGGGTTTCGACGCCTTTGGTGCGGCGTTCACAAGGTTCGATACCTGGAACGGCGTTCTGAGGGTCGAACAAGCGCATAACGAATACCTGCAGATCCTAGCCGATGCGGGGCTGGCCGGTTTTATGTGTATCGCGGCGTTTATCTTTCTACTGTTTAGAAAAGGGTTGACGAACGTGTCCGGTGCGGCGGGCGGTTTTCCGCGTGATGCGGCCGCCGGAGCTCTGGCGGGTTGTTTTGGCATCCTGATCCACAGCTTTTTCGATTTCCCGCTGCGGACACCGTCAAACGCGTTTGTCTTTCTGCTTATTTGTGCGATCGCGACGGTATCGGTGGGATCAGTGACCAGGGAACGCCCGTCGAGGCGAAAGCGGAGGACTAGCGAACCCTGACAACAACGTCTTTCTTGCCGCACGGCAATTCGAAGCGGACCTGATAAATGCCAGGTTTACCGCTCGCCGAACGCACGACAAAAAGCGCACGGGTCTCCATACCCTCTATAACTTCGCGGCGAACGATCACATCGTCCGGGCTGTTTGACACAGCCGTAATGTCGGCGATCGGCCCATCGTCGTCAAGGCCGACGATGATCGCGACATTAGCGCCGCCGGCCGCGAGGGTCACATTGTCTTCGCTGACGGAGATAGTACATGGAGTTATCTCAGGCGGGGCAGGTGGAGCAGGCTTTTCAGAGAACCTTTTCCTTTCCGGAGCAGGGATATTGATAACGACGGGAGGAAAAAGGTCCGCGGCAGAAGGTTTTGGTTTCGCCGTGTCGGCGATCGGTTTCGGCAGCTCCTCGTCCGCTGGAACCGTCAGGGCCGGCAGAACCGCTGCAACTTCCTCAGTCTCAGGTTTCGGAGCAGCAATGATCGAGGGAGCGGTGGACTCAGGGGTCAGATCGGGCTCGGTTGCACCCGGGTCAGTGAGTTCGGCGATAGGAGCTGCCTCGTCTGGCGTTGGCGTTCGAACCTCGGTTTCGGGAACTGGCTCGACCGGCGTGGGGAGAGCTACCTCTTCTTCCGGCTCAGGGATCACGTCAGGTGTGGGTTCAGCGGTAGGTTCGCTTTCCGGCGTCGCGATAGGGACGATCGAGGGTATCGATCCGGGCGGCGTGACCGGTGCCGAGGGTTCAGGCGTTGGCACCACGGCCACTCTGTCCGGTGTGGCGACCGGAACGATCGCCGGTATCGATGAGGGACGCGGCGCTTGGGTTCGTACGGCCTCAGGTGTCGGCTCTGCACGTGGAGCAGCCGCTACCGCATCCCCCGGGACAGGAGATGCCGGGTTGGCTCCGATCCGGTCGTCGAGCCCGTCCGTTCGTCCGTAGATCCGTGTATATAATTCTTCTAACAATTTATAGTGGGTCGGATCTGGGCCGCGGCTCTTTTAACTCCTATTGTACTTTGCCCGGGCTTCGGCGTCGCTGCCCGAGCCGGCCATTGCGCCGCCGAGCCGCCATGTGCTC
>JBBQGO010000005.1:0-18387 GCA_038323125.1 Pyrinomonadales bacterium | reverse complement strand
AATATCATATTTCAAGAAAGCAGCTACGAATATTCCGAGTTCTCGGAACTCCTGACGGAGTGGACCAAGCCGTAGAATACTGGTTAGTCCCATAGAAATGCTCTATCCCCAATACTTCATCGACGATCTGAAAAACCGTGCGGATATTGTGCGGATAATACAGCCGTATGCGCAGGATCTGAAGAAGAAGGGGGCGAACTGGATGGCTTGTTGCCCGTTTCATCAGGAAAAGTCGCCTTCGTTCTCGGTGAGCCCTTCGAAGGGGTTTTATAAGTGTTTTGGGTGCGGCAAGGGCGGGAGCGTTTATAACTTTTTGATGGAGATGGAGGGGCTTAATTTTCCTGAGGCGATCAAGCGTGTGGCTGAGATCAGTGGGGTGATGCTGCCTGAGCCAGTGGATGACGCAAGCTATGAACGCACCACGAAAAGGCGTGAAGAGAAAAAGCAGATCGCCGATCAGATAATCGAGCTGAACCAGGTGGCCCTCGATTTTTGGGAAGCTGAGTTACAAAAGAAGAATGCTAATGCCAAAGCCGCCCGCGCGTATCTCGACAGCCGCGGCATCTCGGTTGAGATACAGAAAGCTTTCCATATCGGCTATTCGCCCGACAAGTGGGATTCGCTGTTAAAGACCTTACGCGATTTCGGGGCCGGCGACACACTTATAGAACAGAGCGGCCTTGTCTCGATAAACGAGGAAAAGGAACGCGTCTTTGACCGGTTTCGCGGCCGGATCATGTTTCCCGTGCTTGATGTCAACGGGCGGCCTGTGGCCTTTGGGGCACGCGCAATGGGCACGGACGAGCCCAAGTACCTAAACTCGCCTGAGACGCCCGCCTACACCAAAGGCGAGCATCTCTACGGCCTGTTCCCGGGCAAAGACGAGATTCGCAAAAGGAAGTTTGGCATCCTCGTCGAGGGTTACCTCGACCTCATCGCACTTGCACAGTTTGGCATCACCAACACCGCCGCGAGCCTTGGCACTGCGTTCACACCCGAGCAGTCCAAGCTGCTCAGCCGTTTTACCAAGCGGGTCGTGATCAACTACGACGGCGATTCGGCAGGGATAAAAGCCGCGGTCAGGGCAATCGAGCAGCTGCTGCCGCAGGACTTTGACGTCAAGGTGCTCGTTCTGCCTGACGGCAAGGACCCCGACGATTTCATACGCGAGAACGGCGTCGACTCGTATAACGATCAACGGGGCAAGGCAAGTTCTTTCCTCCAGTTCGCTCTCGAAACGTCCGTGCTCGGCCGTAAGCTAAACAACGCACGGCAAAAAGCCGAGGCGATCGAACAATTCCTGCCCGTTATCGGCGCCATCCGAAACAACATCCAGCAGCGCGAGAGCTTTGATCAGGCAATGACCTTTTTCAATATCGAGGATTCGGGCCTGATCCGCGAACTCTGGTCGAGCCTGAAGACAAGTTCGCATGGCGATGTTCAAAAGATCGCACAACGCGTTTCGCGTGCGGCCCGTGCCAAGATCACGGTCGCCGAACGACGGCTGCTCGAGCTTCTGGTCTTCGATCGCGACCTGCGCGATGTCATCGTGCCTCAGCTTGAGCCGAGTGATTACGAAGACCTCTCAACCGCCGAGCTGTTCACGGCATTTATCACCGCCCACGGCTCCGGGCAGGAGATCAATCCCGAATCGCTGCTCGAACATATCGGCGACGACCAGGAATCGCTTGACCTCGCTCATCAACTCCTCACCGGTGCCCCGCGGCGCGAGCGGGATGATGCGATCGATAAGGTGCTGCAGGAGGCCGAAGACTGTGTGATCGCGCTGAGAAAAATGGCGATCAAGAACCGCATTACCGAGATCAGCCGCGAAGCGATGCTCGCGGAACAGACGGGTGACCATGATCTGTTCAATCGCCTCACATTTGAACAGCTCGAGCTCGAAAAAATACGCCGTGACCTGGAGCACCGTCCGGCGCCGATGTGATATACTCTTCCGTTTGATCCCGATGCCGGTTTCGCGTAACCTTTGGCCGGCTCCCGGCGTTATTAAATTATTGTAAACAACGATTTTACCTGCTTTCTAATCAAAATCCTTTATCAAATATGGCTGACTACAACGAAAAAGAAGACCTTATGGATCGCCTGATGGCGCTCGGCAGGCGAAAGAAGGGCCTAAGCCTCGATCAACTCCACCGCGAACTCCCTGAAAACATGTTAACCGCCGACGATATCGAGGACGTTCTGGAACGTCTCGAGGGTGCTAATATCTCCGTCGCCGAAACTGATGCTCAACTGCTGGAACGTGCCTCAAATCTCGCTCTCGATGACGAAGAAGAGGAAGCGGCCGACGAGGACGAGATCGATCTGGACCTTTCGGCCGGTGTGCTCGACAAATCGAACGACCCTGTCCGGCTCTATTTGCGCGAAATGGGCATCGTGCCGCTGCTAAACCGCGAGGGCGAGGTGGCCATCGCCAAACGCATCGAACGCGGCCAGATACACACTCATAAAGCCATCGCCCGTTCGCCCATCGCTGTCGAGCGGCTGCTAAAGATCGGTGACGATCTCGCGGCCGGCAAGGCGAGCATTCGCGAGACGGTCGTGTTCTCTGAGCAGGCCGAGATCTCGATCGAAGAAGACAAGGCCGAGGAATACCTAAGGTGGACGCTCGAGGGGATCGAGAGCATCAGGCAAAATTTTCAGATCGTTCTCAAATCCTGGAACTCGCTGATGGCCGAGCAAATAAAGGCCGACGGCAAGAAGACTAAAAAGCTGATGACGCTCCGTCGAAAGACGGCCCGCCTAAGGCTCGACATCGCGCTTGAGATCAAGCATCTTAACCTGACCGAACGATCGCGGCAGGTGCTGATCGCCGCCATTCGCAAACAGGTCGAAGAGATCCGAAAAGCCGAACGCGCGATCAACCGTGCAAAGGAAAAGCTCGAAAAGAAACCACCTGCGGCGGAAAAGCGGGCACTGACCGCAAAGATCGCGGAAGCGAAAGGGTCGCTTGCGGCCATCGAAGAAAAGTATCGCCTGCCATCCGTCGACATCAAACGGTCGTACCAGACGATCAGCGTCGGCGAGTTTGATACCAACAAGGCAAAGCGTGAGCTGGTCGAAGCCAATCTTCGACTCGTTGTTTCGATCGCTAAGAAGTACACCAATCGCGGCCTTCAGTTTCTCGATCTTATTCAGGAAGGCAACATTGGCCTGATGAAGGCCGTGGACAAGTTTGAATGGCGTCGCGGTTACAAGTTCTCGACCTACGCTACGTGGTGGATCAGACAGGCTATAACACGAGCTATCGCCGATCAGGCACGCACGATCCGCATTCCTGTGCATATGATCGAGACGATCAACAAGCTCATCAGAACATCGCGATTGTTGGTACAGGAGCTCGGCCGCGAGCCGACGAGCGAAGAGATCGCCAAGCGAATGGACATACCGGTGTCCAAGGTCCGAAAGGTCCTGAAGATCGCCCAGGAACCCATCTCGCTCGAAACTCCGATCGGTGAAGAAGAAGATTCGCACCTGGGTGATTTTATCGAGGACCGGTCGATCCTGAACCCGGCGGAGTCGGTCACGTTTTCCAATCTTCGCGAGATCACCGACGAGGTCCTGGCGACCTTGACGCCCCGCGAGGAGAAAGTTATCAAAATGCGTTTCGGACTCGGCAACACCGGCTCGGAACACACACTCGAAGAGGTCGGCCAGCACTTCGCCGTAACCCGCGAACGCATCCGTCAGATCGAGGCCAAAGCCCTAAGAAAGCTGCGTCACCCTTCGCGTTCGCGTCGGCTAAAAGCCTTTTTAGAGGGAAAACCGTAAAAAGAGCGCTTTGAGTCCCTGCTTCAGCAGGCATCTTAGCCGATCGTAAGTGCCGCCTAAAGGCGGGACTCAAAACTGTTCAGATCAAGGTCCTGGCTTTTGCCAGGGCCTTTTCTAGATCTGTAACCTTGCCATCGAGCTGCATCTCATAAACTGCGTCGAGTATCTGTTTAAACTGCGGCGAGGGCTCCAGGCCCAGTGCGATCAGGTGTCGTCCCATCAGGATGGGTTCTGGTGCCTTTTTCTCGACCTCCAGTAAGCGGACTTTTTCGATAAACCATTCCTGGGCCTCGGAACCGAACCGCTTTTCCTTTGGCAGCCAATCGGGGTTGCGGCCGAGGCTGTCTGCCTTTGCCACCCTGTAAAGCAGGTCGGGTTCAACCTTTCGGGCGAGGCGTCGGAACGCACCGTCACCCACGGGTGATCTGGCCTTGTAGTATTCGCCCGGCTTCAGATGATAGCGAACGAGCTGCACGATCTGGTTTCTGACATCGTAGCCGTCCAGAGTATATATCCCGAGCGTGTCCAGAAACGAGAGCGTCGGCTCGACCCCGGCTTCATCGTGGCCAAGCGAACGGGTGCGGCCATCCCTGAACTCCGTCGTCGGGGGCTTGCCGAGGTCGTGGGCTACCGCTCCCAGCATCACGGCGACCTGACGCGGATAGTCGAGGCCGTCGATCAGTTTGCGTGCTTCGTCGGCGACCATCAGCGTGTGGACAGCGACATCGCCCTCCGGATGCCATTCGGGTTCCTGCGGAACTCCGACGAGCGCCTGGAGTTCGGGAAAAAGCTGCATCACCACGCCAAGTTCGTACATCCACCTCAGCCCGATCGACGGCTCATCGGCCCTTAGCAGCAGCTTTTCAAGCTCACCCCAGATCCGTTCCTTTGGCAGGTCCGTGACGTCGATATTCTTGCAGGTTTCGACCGTTGCGGCTTCGATATCAAAGCCCAGCCGCGCGGCGAACTGGCAAGCCCGCAGAACCCTAAGCGAATCCTCGGCAAAGGTATCGGACGCCACCATTCGCAGGAGTTTGCGTTCGATGTCGCCCTGCCCGTCATATGGGTCAACGATCTCGCCCGTCAGAGGGTCCCGGAGAATTGCATTTACCGTAAAGTCGCGGCGGCGGCACGCCTCTACGAATGACATCCCCGGGTCGCCCTCGACCACAAAACCGCGGTGCCCGCGTCCGGCTTTTCGTTCGCGTCGCGGGATAGATACGTCAAGGCCCCTGCCGAGCTTATAAACCGTGAAAGCCTCGCCGACTACATTTACGTCCCCCATGCCGTCGAGTATTCCGCGCACCCGTACCGGCTCGACACCGTAGATCTCAACATCGCGATCTTTTGGGGCGATGCCCATCAGGACATCGCGAACACAGCCGCCGACGAGCATTGCACGTCCGCCTTCGGCTTTGATCGTTTCAGCAAGTTGCTTGATCGTGTTTGGAACGTTCGTCATAGGATATGGAACCTTAATTCTGCACTACCGGTGCTTCCAAAATCAAAAGATACCCGGACTCTATGTTCACTTGCAGCACCGGAATGTCAGGTCGTCGGCGCTAATGGTCAAAGGGGCTCTAAGTGCCGTCAATACTTAGGTTCAGGGTGTGAGAACATCCGAATGAATCGCTCATTCACCCCGAAATGCAAGAAGATCTTCCGCGATGTAAGGGGGATTACCTGCAGAAGTAAGGCCGCTGCCGCGAGAATAAAAGCTTCCGCCTTGAGAATAAATGCCCTGCTCCCGAGAAAAGATCCTTTCGACTCGCGAAACCGCCA
Source organism: Pyrinomonadales bacterium (assembly GCA_038323125.1). Classification (GTDB taxonomy): domain Bacteria; phylum Acidobacteriota; class Blastocatellia; order Pyrinomonadales; family Pyrinomonadaceae; genus OLB17. The sequence continues at coordinate 12,810 of JBBQGO010000005.1, read as the reverse complement.
TTTTAACTCACGTTTAAATGCCGCCGTCTCGAGAAAAGATCATCTCATCGCGGACGAATTTTCGAGGTTTGGCGAGTATCCCGGGCAATACGAGGCAAAAAAGGCCGCCATTGCGGAAAGTTACACAACAGGTGGAAATGAAGACGGGCGGCCTGATCAGGCAAAGATTAGCGACCGATACGCTTGGCGAGAAAGTCCTTGAGGGCATCGATCCCGACGCGTTCCTGCTCCCATGTGTCGCGGTCACGGACGGTCACGGCGCTGTCCTCGAGCGATTCGTGGTCGACGGTGACGCAGTACGGCGTTCCGATCTCGTCCTGACGTGCATAGAGCTTGCCGATACCGCCGGTATCATCGTATACCGCCCGCATCGACGGCTGCAGGTCGCGTTTTATCCCCCTGGCCATCGAGACGATATCCGCGTTGTTTTTGGCGAGCGGCAGTACGGCGACCTTGATCGGGGCCAGTTCCGGTTTCAGTTTGAGGATCACGCGAACCTCTCCCTTGTCGTTGGTCTTTTCCGTATACGCGTCCATCATCACGGCCAGCAGCGTTCGGTTTACTCCGATCGCAGGTTCGATGACGTACGGGTAAAAGCGTTCATTTGTTTGCGGGTCAAAATACGACAGGTCTTCGGTCGAATCGGGGTTTAGACGCTTGCCGTCCTCGCCCTCGGGCTTTTTAGAGTGTACCCGCAGGTCATAATCGGTGCGGTTCGCGATCCCCATCAATTCGTCCCATTGCTTGTCCTCGTCCTCGCGTTCGGGGAAGAATCGATACATGATATCGACCGTTCGTTCCGCGTAGTGGGCCAGCTCCTTTTCAGTCTGTTCATACAGTGAAAGATTGCCGGCCGAAATGCCTAGCGAGCCGAGCCACTCCTGAAATTCGTCTATCCATTCCTGATGGATCTGCGGGGCATCCTCGGGCCGGACAAAATATTCCATCTCCATCTGCTCAAACTCGCGCGTGCGGAAAATAAAGTTGCCGGGCGTCACCTCATTGCGAAAGGCCTTACCGATCTGGGCGATCCCAAACGGCAACTTTCGCCGCGATGTATTCAAAACGTTCGCGAAATTAATGAAAATCCCTTGCGCGGTCTCGGGCCGCAGGTATGCCAGCGCCGATTCGTCCTCTTCGCTCGAGGCCGCGCCAACAGTGGTGCGGAACATCAGGTTAAAGTCGCGGGGCTCGGTAAGGTTTGTCGAATCGCAGTTGGAACATTGATGCTTGCCGCTGGACGCGTCCACATCGAGTTTGTCCTGCCTGAGGCGGGCATTACAATCGCGGCAATCGACCAGAGGGTCTGAAAAAGTGTCTTCGTGGCCCGAATACTTCCACACGAGCCGGTTCTGGATGATCGACGAATCGAGCCCTTCGATATCGTCACGCTCATAAACCAGCCAGTTCCACCAGCTCTTTTTAATATTATTTGCCAGCTCTACGCCGAGCTGGCCGTAATCCCACGAACTGCCGAGCCCGCCGTAAATATCCGAAGCCGGAAAAACAAATCCGCGTCGTTTTGAAAGGGATACAATGGTTTCAATATTTGGTGCTGACATAAGATTGCTTCAGTAATGATCAGATCAGGAAGGTAGATTCTACCAATTTACGCTCATCGATTCACGGTTACCGGTCCAATGTTATTAAGCAGGGACAAAGTACCTCGCGATCACATGGTTTCAAACGGAAAAAAGACGGGCCCGAAAGCCCGTCCTTGTGTTGTTATCGTCGCAGGTTACTGTACCACAGGCGGTTGAGCACCCGGCGGCACGATCCAGATCTCGTAAGTGGTAGCCGAACGTGGACTGCCTCTGACGATCGATATTCGCCTCGGATCAAATCCTCGTGTTTTGACCATATAATCGAGTGCCCTCTTGGACAGGCGGTCATAGGTGTTTCGCGTTGTACTTGCCCTATCTGTTCCCGGATAGATGATCACATAAAGCTGTGCATCCGGCGTGTTCTGGGCCTGGATGACGCAGTTGTCAAAACGGGCCTTGTCGTCATCCGGAGCCTTGGCTTCGAATTCATCGCAGCGGAACGGCCTTGGCACTTCGGGTTCGGGGATCCGCGTAACATCCGTTGGGACCGAGATCACCTGACGGCAGCGGCTATCGTAGACCGCGTCGTTCACGTCCAGCTCGGCATTGATGGTCTGACCGCCCAATCCCATCGAATCAATAGTTATCGACGGTGTGCCCAGCCCGCTTGTTATGCGCGCTGTGCCCGGCGTTACCCGCCAATTATAGATGATGGGGATCGGTGCCGTGCCCGAGTTGATCGCGGCAAATGTCACCAGGTCACCCTCAGTAATACGGTCCGGTCCGTCGAGAGAGAAGCGATAGGGGCATGGAGTCGTGATTATCTCGCGCACCATCTTTAAACAGATACAGTGTTTCGCACCTCGGCGGATCAAGACCTCGTCGGTCCATACATTGCCGTCCGGGACGGCGACCTCGACTGTATAGACACCCGGGGCGAGATAGAAATCAGCTCCGACGCCTACACCGCTCATGCCGACGTATTCACCGTTTACCCTTACCGCAGCAGGTTCCTCGGTGGTACGTACGTTGAGTGTGCCCATGTTCTTCGGCGGTTTTCTGTCATCGTTGACATTCGCCGAGACAGTCGACATACCCAGCGTCAGGGCCAGCCCGATCACGAATAAAAAGTTGTATCTGATAGTTCGCATTTTTATTTCCTCTTCCAAAGCTGCAAAGACCGCGGTCCCCGCCTGATAAGCCTACAAAAGTCGCGGCGAATAGCCTGGGCCTGTTGGGGCCGGCACATTTTCACCATGTTAACTCTATTCCTCTTCGTTTTCATCCAGCGTCTCGCCCTTCTTGCCAAACTTGCGGCGGGCCGCGAGGCCGATCGAGGCGAGGCCCGTTCCGAAGAGAAGGATCGTCATCGGCTCCGGGATCGGCTCGGGAGTCGGACTAGGCGTCATCTGCGGCGTCGGCGTCGGCGTCATCGGCGGCGTTGACGTTCCGGTCGGCGTCGCTGTCGGCGTTTGGGTGACAGGCGGGACCGTAGGAGTCGGTGTTTTCGTCGTATGTATCAAGATAAACGCGATGGGGATGGCTGCCAACCCCAGCTGGGCCCTTTTTGGAAATCCCCTCGAGACTACATCCGACTGCACACAGTCACAGTCCTCATCCAGTTCGATACTGCTGCGCGTTTCCGTGATCACACGGTCATCTTGTGCGGGTGAGCTGCCCTTCTTTTTGTCCTCATTGTCATCATCGCCCGCGATCAAAAAGTTATAGTCCCCCGCGACGCGGAGCCGCGAAAAGTTGCTGGCTTCTGCCTTGCCGGGACGAGCGTTCACGACCTGGACAACCTGACCGAAGCTGATCGGTCCCGCGTTAACCTTTGAAAATCCTGCCAATACGGACGCGATGCAAACGGCTGAGAGTAATACTCTGAAGTTCATATTTTTCATGTCTGTAACCTGATCTAACGGTATCTACAGCGAAAACTATTACATTCTCACAGTTCGGTTGGCACTCACTGTCGGAATTGATTTTTGGGGCAGTCCGGAGAATATACCAGAAAAGTCATATATATGCACGCCTTTCCCCGATAAACTTCGGACATATCGCTTCAAAAATCGGTAAATTCGCTAATTCAAGGGGAAAAAATGCCCAATGAAGCGTCGTTTCCAGAAAATCTTGTTTTTGGGGCCGATTTTTTTCGCTAGTTGAAAAATAAAACCGGCTACCACTAAATAGTGATAACCGGCTTTATATTCCCGAATAGGGAAAGTATTTATCTACTGCTCGCTATCGCCAGCCGCCTGTCCTTGTCCTTGTTCCTCGGCCAGAATAGCCTTTCTCGAAAGCTTTACCTTATTGCCCTCTCGCCCGATGCATTTGACCATGATCTGTTGGCCTTCCTTTAGTTCGTCCCTGACATCTCGTACTCGGCGGTCCGAGATCTCGGAGATATGCAGCAGGCCATCGAGCCCCGGCAATATTTCCACAAATGCACCAAAATCAACGATCCTGGAAACAGTACCCAGATACGTTTCGCCGACCTCGGCCTCAGCCGTGAGGGCCTTGATACGTGCTACAGCTGCCTGTGCGGCGTCGCCATCGGCTGTCGCGATCAACACCGTGCCGTCATCCGAGATATCGATCTTGGCTCCGGTTTCCTCGGTGATCGAGCGGATCATCTTGCCGCCCGGGCCGATAACGTCCCGGATCTTATCCGGCGAGATCATAAGGGTGATGATACGCGGTGCAAACGGCGATAATTGTTCACGAGGCTGCTCCAGAGCCTTGGTCATCACTTCGAGAATGTGAAGACGGCCCTTACGTGCCTGTTCGAGCGCCTCCTGCAGGATCATAGCGTTGATACCGCCAACCTTGTTGTCCATCTGCAGGGCCGTAATGCCGTCGGCGGTTCCGGTGACCTTAAAGTCCATATCGCCGTAATGGTCCTCAGCCCCCGCGATATCGGAAAGTATCGCATATCGATTGCCCTCCATCACGAGGCCCATGGCTACGCCTGCGACCGGTTTCTTGATCGGCACGCCGGCATCCATCAGGCTGAGTATACCGCCGCAGACCGTCGCCATCGAAGACGAGCCGTTTGACTCGGTGATATCCGAGACAATGCGGATGGTGTACGGAAAGTCGGCTTCGTCCGGCAGAACCGAATGAATTGCCCGGCGTGCGAGGTTACCGTGTCCGACCTCACGCCGTGAAGTGCTGCCGAACCGTCCGGTCTCGCCAACCGAATAGGGAGGGAAATTATAATGTAAGAGAAATCGCCGCTTGATATCGCCTTTCTCGAGATCGTCCATGAACTGCTCGTCCATCTTGGTGCCCAACGTCGTTGTCACCATCGCCTGAGTCTCGCCGCGTGTAAAGAGGGCCGAGCCATGTACGCGGGGCAGCCAGCCGACTTCGCAGTTGATCGGGCGGATCTCAGAGAACCTCCGGCCGTCCGGGCGGCGCTTGTTGCCAAGCATGTCTTCCCTAAAGATCTTTTCCTTTAAATGTCCGAAGACTTTACCGGCCATTGAACGTTTTGCCGGGTCGTCCTCGGGATAGCTTTCGACAACCTCTTTCTTAAGAGCGTCGATGCCGGCGTAAACCTCGATCTTCTCTCTGCCGGTCGAATCGAGTGCGGTGCGGAGCTTATCTGAGAAATTCTTTTCGATCTCGGCGACGATGGCGTCGTCAAGGGCCGGGGCTTCGAACACACGTTTTTTGATGCCAAGGGCCTTGCCAAGTTCCTTTTGCCACAGGCAGATACGCTTGATCTCACGGTGACCGAGCATCAACGCTTCTACCATGATGGTTTCATCGACCTCCTCGGCTTCACATTCAACCATCGAGATAGCTTCTTCTGTACCCGCCACGATGAGGTTCAACTCGGACTCGCGTCGCTCATCATATGTAGGGTTGATAATGTACTTTCCGTCGATCAGGCCGATGCGGACACCTGCGATCGGATTCTCAAACGGGATATCCGACAGAAACAAGGCACACGAAGCACCCGTGATCGCGATCACATCGGGGTCATTCTCGGCATCGGACGAGATGACCGAAGCCACGATCTGAGTTTCAAATCGATAGCCGTTGGCAAACAGCGGCCGAACAGGGCGATCGATCATGCGGCATGTCAGGACCTCCTTTTCGCTTGGACGCCCTTCGCGGCGAAAATAATTTCCCGGAATGCGTCCGCCGGCAAATGAATTTTCGCGATATTCAACAGTCAGCGGGAAAAAGTCCATTCCTTCCCTGGCCGTCCGTGCACTGACCGCAGCGACGAGCAACATGGTATCTCCGTAACGGATCACCACGGATCCGTCAGCTTGCTTGGCGACCTTGCCTGTTTCGACGATCAGGTCGTTATTCCCAAGCTTGATCGATTCATTCAAATATTTCTTTCTCATTTATTTATCCTCAAAACAAACAGAGACGAAAGTGCGTGCCGTGAAGCCCTTTCGTCCCTGAGACATTACTTAGTTGATGTCGATCTTCTTTTGTCCGTTGGCATTGGAGCTGTCACGTTCAGCAGCCGCAGGCAAATTCTTCGCGAGATCGTTTTTTTCTAACAAGCCCGAAGTGGCTTTTTAGCTAAACTCAACGTGAAGGAACTCGATGGAGGCGGTTATATTGCGTTGAGACGCCGCCTCTTCTCGCTTCTTCACATTCAGCTCCTATCTTCTCAAACCTAATTTCTTAATTATCTCGTGGTATTCGCCTATGTTCCGGCGTTTAAGGTAATCCAACAGCTTTCTCCTTCGCGAGACCATTTGCAGCAGCCCTCGCCGTGAGTTGTTGTCCTTCTTGTGGATCTTGAAATGCGCGGTCAATTCGTTGATGCGTTGCGTTAGCAATGCGATCTGTACATGCGATGAACCCGTGTCTGATGTATGGGTCTTGTAGTCGCTAACTATCTGTTCCTTAAGTTCTTTTACTGTAGACATTTATCTTGCTTAAAACAGCCTCTCCTATTGGTCGCAGTAACTCCTCACATGAGTGAGGTAACCACGAAGTATTTTAGTTCAAAATCGATAACAACTAATTGCTAATTGTTTAAGTAAATCTAACACAATCAAATATCAACGGCAATTAGCCGTTAATACTGAAACTCTTCCATAAACTTGGTTGAAAATTCCCCTTTTTGGAATTTCTCATCTGCCATTATTTTCTGATGAAGGGGGATCGTTGTTTTGATCCCTTCGACGACCATCATGTCGAGTGCCCGACTCATACGTGCGATGGCAAGTTCGCGAGTCCGGGCATGGACGATCAGCTTTGCGATCATCGAGTCGTAATACGGAGGCACAACATATCCCGGGTAAACGGCAGTATCAACCCTGACTCCCGGGCCTCCGGGAATATTAAATGCGGTGATCAGGCCGGGGCTCGGTGTGAACTTCACAGGGTCCTCTGCATTGATGCGGCATTCGATCGAGTGGCCGACGATCTGCACCTCATCCTGCGTGTAAGCGATAACCTCGCCTGTGGCTATACGTATCTGATTGCGAACAATGTCGGCCAGAGTAACCATCTCAGTGACAGGGTGTTCGACCTGGATCCGAGTGTTCATCTCCATGAAGTAAAACTTGCCGTCTTCGTCGAGCAGGAACTCGAATGTTCCCGCGCTCGAATAACCGATCTCCTTGCAAGCCTTTACAGCGACTGCACCCATTTCATCACGAAGCTTGGGATCGATCACAGGTGATGGAGCCTCTTCCAACAGTTTCTGATGACGCCGCTGTATCGTGCACTCTCTCTCCCCAAGGTGAATGCAATTGCCGTGTTCGTCAGCCAGGACTTGTATTTCGATGTGACGCGGGCGCTCGATATATCGTTCGATGTAAACCGCTCCGTTCTTGAACGCGGCAAGAGCTTCGTTCTGAGCAGTTTCGAGGTTTATCTCCAGCTCGGCTTCGGACCGAACGATACGCATTCCGCGTCCGCCGCCGCCTGCGGAGGCCTTTATTATCAGTGGAAACCCGATCTCGAGGGCGATCTTTTTTGCTTCTTCCAGCGATTCGATCGGGTCCGGACTGCCCGGCAGTATCGGGACACCGGCTGCGGCCATCGTCCGTCGGGCCTCAACCTTATCGCCCATCATGGCGATAACCTGCGGGGTAGGCCCTATAAATTTGATGTTACAGTCCTCGCAGATCTTAGCGAAGGTTGCAGATTCAGCCAGAAAGCCATACCCGGGATGAATGGCATCCACGTTTGTGATCTCAGCAGCACTTATTATCGAGGGTATGTTTAAGTAACTTTGGGCCGAAGGTGGGCGGCCTATACAGATCGCTTCGTCAGCGTAACGAACATGGAGAGCTTCGCGATCGGCCTCGGAGTGGACAGCGACGGTCTTGATGCCCATCTCCTTACACGTCCATATTATCCGACAGGCTATCTCGCCCCTGTTCGCTATCAGAATTTTGCGTATCTCTCGCGTCTTCATTTTAAAACATAAATCCGCAGAGGCGGGGGAAACGTGGGAACTCGAGATCAGGATCGGGCAAACGCCGGTATACCGTTCAAATTCTATTCACGTCTCCGCTCTCTCGGCGGTCCGCTTTTACTTCTTAATTCCAAATAAGGGTTGTCCGAATTCAACCGGCTGTCCATTCTCAACGTAGATCTTAACAACCTCGCCCGAAACCTCGGCCTGGATCTCATTCATCAGTTTCATCGCCTCGACTATGCACACGATCGTCTCGGGTGTGACGCTGCTTCCCGCTTCAACGTAAGAATCCTTATCGGGCCCGGGAGATCTGTAAAAAGTGCCGACGATCGGCGAAGTGATCTTGTACAATCCAGCATCATCATCCACCGGTACCATTGAAACACTTTCGTGAGGAGCGGATGCCGTTGTTAAAGGAGCGGAATACGTAGGCACTGGAGGTGCCTGTATCATCGGTGCCGATTTACTTAGGCGAACGCGGATATTCTCGTTCTCGAACTCAAAGTCAGTAAACCCGTGTTCGATAACGAGTGTCGCGAGTTCACGCAACTCGGTCATGTTCAGTGACGGTTCGACAACCTGTTTCTGATTTCTGGAGATCGAAGAGCCCTTTTTTTCGACCACGATCGCGTCTTCCTTTGATTTTGCCGAAGCAGTGTTATCGCCCATAAGACATAGACCCGAGGATACTAGTCTTTCGCAGCCAGTTCTCGCGGATTATCGACCAACTCGATGACGGCCATCTCAGCATTGTCACCGACTCGGCGGCCGAGCCTGATGATTCTGGTGTATCCGCCGTTACGGTCTTTATAGCGCATTCCGAGCTCACTGAAAAGCCGCTGCACGGCCTTCACGCCCGCAGTTCGTTCGATCGGCTCTTTCTCTTCACCTTTCGGTCCACGAAATCTGCTCTGTTCTTTCTTAAATGTGCTGTTGCCGGCGTGAAAATAACGAGCAGCCTGACGCCGAAGATGAACTCCGCGAAGAACGGCATCGTCGCCTTCCAGATTATGTGCCTTGCGGGCCAGAGTTATCGCTTTTTCGACAAACGGCCGCAATTCTTTGGCCTTAGGGACCGTGGTGACAATGTGCTCTTTCTCCGCATTTATAAGCGAGGTCGCCAGATTGCGAAGGAGCGACATTCGATGCTCTGTAGTTCTTCCTAATTTACGATGTGCTTTTAAATGTCTCATGTTAGTCTAGATCACGTCCGCCCGAACCCGGTATCGGATTTCCCTGCTCATCGAAGTCCATACCAAAGTCAAGGCCCATCCCATGGAGCATATCCTTGATCTCTGTCAGCGACTTCTTGCCAAAATTCTTGGTGCCCAGCATATCCTTCTCACTGCGTCGAATAAGATCGCGGATCGAGCGAATGTCGGCATTCTTAAGGCAGTTGTATGATCGAACCGATAGCTCAAGTTCCTCAACGGACTTGTCGAGCAGATCGTTGCGCATCAGCGGCGGGCGAGCGATATCCTCGTATTTGTATTCCTCTTCTTCCTCTTCAAAGTTCACAAAAATCGACATATGATCTTTGACCAACTTCGCAGCAAGGCCGATGGAATCTTCGGGCTTTACCGAGCCATCAGTCCACACCTCGAGGGTGAGCCGGTCGAATTCCGTATTCGATCCTTGTCGGGTCTTATCGACGTTATAGTTCACCTTCTTGATCGGGGTGTGAACCGAATCGATCGGAATATAGCCGACCGAAAGGTCCTCGTCATTATTAAATTCTGCCGAAACGTATCCGCGGCCTTGTTTGAGGCGCATCTCTATGTTCAGCGATCCGCCCGAGCTTATGGTTGCAATGTGAATGTCAGAGTTGAGGACCGATACATCACCATCTGCCTCAATATCGGAGCTCATCACAGGTCCTGCTCCCTTCTTACTGATCGAAAGAGTTTTGGGGCCAAGCCCATGCATTGTGATGGGGATCTGTTTGAGGTTAAGAATGACGTCGGTAGCGTCCTCGACAACGCCTTTTATCGAGGAGAATTCGTGCTCCACGCCTTCTATCTTTACAGCAGTTATAGCGGCACCCTCGATCGACGACAAAAGCGCTCGCCGGATCGAGTTTCCGATCGTAGTGCCGAAACCTCTTTCAAAAGGTTGTGCAAAAAATTTACCATATCGATCCGTTAGAGTTTCGGTATCGACATTGAGGCGGCTCGGCATCTGGAAATCTGTCCAATTATTGCTTTGTGTCATATTCTTCTTTTTAAAAGTCTATAAAGTTCGCCGAATAAATTGGACTCCAGTCTGGAGTTCTTCCATTCGGCGAACTTACTGATTACTTACTGTAAAGTTCAACGATCAACTGCTCGTTGATATTTGCGTCAATATCTTCGCGCCTCGGCAAACCGGACACGGAAACGGTCAGGTTCTGGCCAGCGGCGCTCAGCCATGCCGGACGGCCTCGGCCAATAGCGGTCTCCCATGCACCTTCGACGTGTGTGTTTTTGTGACTGGCTTCCTTTACGGCGATAACATCGCCCGCTTTCACTTGAAATGAAGGGATATTGACCTTTCGGCCATTAACGGTTACATGTCCGTGATTTACCAACTGGCGGGCTTGACGGCGTGACGTGGAGAAACCCGAGCGATACACCACGTTATCCAGGCGGCGCTCAAGCATAAATAGAAGGTTTTCACCGGTAACCCCTTTCTGCCGACGCGCCTTTTCAAAATAATTGCGAAACTGCTTTTCAAGAACAAAATAGATCCGTTTTACCTTCTGCTTTTCCCGAAGCTGCTCACCATATCCCGCGAGCATCTTGCGCCGGGCAGCACCGTGCTGCCCCGGGGGATTGGTTCCGCGCTTCTCAATAGCGCATGAGGGCTTGAAACATCTATCGCCCTTAAGAAATAACTTGCCGCCCTCGCGACGGCATAATCTGCATACAGCATCTCTATATCTAGCCATTAATTAAATCCGCCTCCGTGTATTGTACGGAAAAGTTTACGAGCCAACGGCCCTTCGTCCTTTTGATAAAAATAAATCAAACCTGAGACTCCAAACGTCTCATAAATCCGATATCAAACGCGCCTTCGCTTCGGCGGCCGACATCCATTATGTGGGATCGGTGTAGTATCTCTGATCGATGTCACGCGTATGCCCGCCTGATTGATCGCTCTGATCGCCGATTCACGTCCACCGCCCGGACCTTTTACACGTACCTCAACTTCACGCATTCCGGCGTCCATCGCCTTGCGAGCTACCTCTGACGCTGCCTGCTGGGCCGCAAATGGTGTCCCTTTTCGCGAACCGCGAAAGCCTCGTGCACCGGATGAGGACTGAGCCACCAGATTGCCTTCCCCGTCCGTGATCGAGATCAAGGTGTTGTTGAACGACGCGGCAATATGAACGATCCCATAAGGAATGTTCTTTTTCTCTTTCTTTTTAAAAGTTTTCTTTTTCGTTGCTGCTGCTTTAGCCATATTATTTCACGACGCGGTAACTGCCCGAAAGATCATCGGGCCCAGTCCGCTATTTCTTACCTGGTGCCTTCTTCTTAGCGACGGCCGCTTTACGCGGTCCTTTTCTGGTACGCGCGTTCGTGCTGGTGCGCTGTCCGCGGACAGGCAATCCGCGTCTGTGACGCAATCCGCGATAGCATCCAATATCCATCAAACGTTTGATGTCCATTTGAACGCGTTTCCTCAGGTCACCTTCGATATTGCCTTCGGTATCGAGGATCGTACGAATTTTATTTAATTCATCTTCGCTCAGATCCTTGATCTTAGAATCGATTCCGATTCCCGCCTGTTCGAGGATCGCAGTCGCGCGGGATTTGCCTACACCATAGATGTAAGTCATTCCTATCTGTGCCCTTTTGTTGGGCGGTAAATCAACTCCTGCTACACGAGCCATATTTTCTCCGATCTATTCTTTATTTGAGTAATCGTTCGCGATTCACGAAAACTACCCCTGTCGTTGCTTATGCTTAGGATTCTCACAAATTACGCGCACCACGCCCTTGCGATGGATCACCTTGCATTTATCACACATTTTCTTAACTGAAGGCCGAACTGTCATTATTATCACCTGCCCTATCACAGCGAATCGTTTTCGCCGATATGTCCGATCGACACGGACGTCCTGATCATTTCAGCCCTTCCAATCACCGAAAACGACTGTCTCGTAGTTCATTAGTTGGGCAAATCGTTAATATTAGCCTTTTACGCCCCTGATTTCAAGTTGGGACATCCGCTAAGTCATCGTATCAATGGCTCTGTCTTTTCTGCTCCTTTGTAAGAGTCAGTATCTCAGGCCCGTCGGCTGTCACCGCTATCGTATGTTCAGCATGCGCAGATGGCTTACCATCGAGGGTTACAACGGTCCACTTGTCACTCAACGTGCGAGTTTCAGGAGTACCTAGGTTCAGCATAGGCTCGATCGCGAAACAATATCCGACCCTGATCTTCTCCTTAGTTCCCGGACGCCCGTAATTGGGAATCTGGGGGGCCTCATGCATAGCCCGGCCGATCCCGTGTCCCGTGTAGTTACGTACGATCCCATAACCGAACTGCTCCGCATGTTGCTGCACCGCCCATCCAATATCGCCAACCCTGTTATTCGGCCTGCACGCCTGTATGCCGAACTCAAGACATTCCTCCGTGACACGGATGAGTTTTTCCAGGTCAGGCGTTATTTTGCCGACCGGCACCGTAATGGCTGTGTCCCCAACAAAACCGTCAAGAGTCGCCGCCATGTCGAGCGAGACAATATCGCCCTCATCTAGCGGAACCGTCTTTGAAAAGCCGTGAACGATCTCGTGATTTACCGAAGAACAAATTGCGTAGGGAAACCCATGATACCCAATAAAGGTTGGGATCGCACCCGCGTCGCGAATC
>JBBQGO010000004.1:0-18917 GCA_038323125.1 Pyrinomonadales bacterium | reverse complement strand
AGTTCAAACCACACGCTGCCGAAGTCTTTCGGCTCAACCGCGAGGGCATCAAGTATCTGGAAGAGTATTTCGACTACAAATTCCCGTTTCCCAAATACGACCTTGTCCTGATCCCCGAATTCCCCTTTGGCGGAATGGAGCATGCGGGGGCGACGTTTTTGCGTGAGGACCGCGTTATCTTTCCGACGGAGCCGTCGGCAAACGACTACATCACTCGGGCGAACCTGATATTTCACGAGGCGGCGCATCAGTGGTTTGGCGACACGGTGACGATGAGGTGGTTTGACGACCTGTGGCTCAAAGAGGGCTTTGCCGAGTTCATGGCGTACAAGACGCTCGAGGGGGTGATGCCCGAGTACAACGCCTGGAAGATCTTTTACGAACGCAACAAACAGGCCGCTTACCTGACCGACTCGACCAAGGGCACAACACCCATCTATCAACCGATCGCCAACCTAAACGCCGCAAAAAGCGCCTACGGCAACATCGTCTACCGCAAGGCACCATCGTTTTTGAAACAGGCGGAGTTCTACATCGGGCCTGATAAATTCCAAACCGCCGTCCGTGCGTTTTTGAAGAAGCATGAATTTGGGAATGCGGGTTGGGAAGATCTGGTGAAGGGGTTTGAGACGGCGAGCGGGAAGGATTTGAAAGCCTGGGCCACGAATTGGGTGACGAAGTCAGGAGTGCCTGTTGTCAGACCCCTTATCCAGCAGAACGGTGGCGAGGTGGAAATTGCCGCTTCACAAAAAACAATCTCAGGGCAGCCCGGTTTTTTAAGAATGGCGACGAAATTATGGTTTGTCGATAACTCGGGGCGAAGCCAGACGGGCGTACTGAGGTTTGAGTATCCGCCGGACATTGCACCGGGAAGCGTCCACGTGGATACGGGTGCAGCAATACATCTTTCATTTGCTTTCCTAAATTACGAGGACTACGGCTACGGCATCTTTCTGCTCGACGACAAGAGCCGCGATTATGTCCTGAAAAATATCCAGAACGAAAAGGACGATTTTCTCCGCACGATGATGTGGGGCTCGCTCTGGGACAGCGTCCGCGAGGCCGAGTTGGCACCAAGGGACTACGTCGAGCTCGTACTAAAGAACCTCGGAACTCACTCAAGCGCTATGAGTACCGACTTTAGTCGGCCTCTCGTGGGCAGGAAGTCATCTAAGACGCCGGCTAAAGCCGGGACTCCAAGCAATAGTGTGGGGACACGAAACCAAGAGCCGCCTAAAGGCGGGACTCAAAACGATTGGGTGGGTGCTCGGGGTGAGGACGAGAGCACTATACAGACCTTATTGGGACGTGTCGGGACGGCGCTCAAATATTATGTATCTGATGCCGACCGTGACATGCTCGGTGCAAGGTTCGAGGCGATGCTGCTCGACCGTCTGCAGAATGCGGCGACGCCCGGGCAGCGGGTTACATATTTTCGCTCATTCCTAAACAACGCGACCACCGAACGCGGCCGCAGGGCCCTCAAACAAATGATCGCCGACTCGGCGCCGACTCGGGCCGGCAGCAAAGCGTCGCCGCGGCTGCCGCTCAGGACCAAGGATCGTTTTGAGGTTGTGACACGCCTCGCCGTGCTGGGCGACCCCTACGCCGCAATGCTGTTGGCCGAGGTAGAACGAACCGAGACCTCGGACGAAGCGGATCGCTACGCCTACGCTGCCCGTGCGGGGTTCGCGGCCGCGGCAAACAAAGCAAAATACTGGAACGATTTTGTAAACGACAAAAAGATCAGTGAAAGCTGGATCGAAGCCGCCTTTGTCCCCTTCAACTCCATCTCGCACGCCGCCGTAACGCAGCCATACCTGACCCGTGCACTCACCGAACTCCCGAACCTGAAACGCGACCGCAAGATATTTTTTATCAACGGCTGGCTCGCCGCCTTTATCGGCGGCCAGCGTGATGAAAAAGCCCTCGCCATAGTCAACAAATTCCTCGCCGACAACCCAAACCTCGACAACGACCTGCGGCTAAAGGTCCTCGAAAACATCGATCTGATCGAACGCGCGGTCAAGATCCGCAGCCGGTTCGGATAAATGCGGAATGCGGATTGCGGATTGCGGATTAGGTCAGAACCGGGAGCGATAGCGCCTGGGTTCTTTAATGTGCAGAATGCGGAATGAAGAAGGCACCGCCCGCTGCAGCCAGGACTCGTCCGCCAATCCCGATTTTCTTCTCTTTCTCCCCGAAGACAGAGCTTTCCATCTACCACAATGGCCTGCCGCCCCGCGAATTTGTTTCGCTGCCGCTTGGCATCGCCTAACGCGCACGCGGCAATGGGTCGGATCCACGCGGACGTCCGGGCGTACCTTGTGACATTGGCACTCCGCCGCATGCACTGCGCTCAGGTTCACGTGAAAAAGTCGCTATGTCACGTGACGTTGACCAGAAACCTCGCGACACGGGATTGACGTCCCGCGGCGCAGCCTCGCAAACACGGGGCCGCGGGGCTGTGTCTCGCGCTCTTGGTTACAGGCCTCGCGGTACGGGTTTGAATGTCTGCGACATCTGCCGTAGTTCCCGCGTCTATTCACTCAGGCAAAGTAGGGAGGCCCGCTGGATCGGGGTTCGACTTGCCATCTTCGGCATCTGCCGGACCTTCGCCGAGAAATGCGGACGTGCGGCCGCAAGACAGGGCTTTCGGTACCGGATCTAATCTTGACAAAAAAATAATGATTTGAGATTATTTCTAGTATCGGTGACATCAAACGCTTTGTCTGAGTGTGTTTTATGAAAATTTCAGCACAAGAAGAATATGGACTGCGATGCCTGGTGCAGTTGGCGAATCTGAATGAGGGCGAGTCGCTCACGTTGCCGCAGATAGCCGCTCTCGAAGGCATCTCGACGGCCAATGCCGGCAAATTGATGTGGCTGTTAAACAAAGCCGGGTTTGTTAATTCGACGCGGGGCACCAAGGGTGGTTACGTTTTGGCACGCCCGGCGGCCGATATTCGCCTGAGCGATATCATTCGCGTTTTGGACCAGGACGTTCTGAGCAAGCACTGCGAGAGCTATACCGGCGTGCTCGATTCGTGTGTACACAACGGCGATTGCGGCATTCGCCCGGTGATCGTCGGCCTGCACGAGATCGTAGAAAATGCGTTGTCGCAAATAACGCTCGCCCAGCTCGTAGGGTCCGAAAGCACGGTCGATGCGATGTTCCACCAGATCAAAGGCATCCACCGCACGATCGAGCCGCAATCGATTTAACCACAGAGACCGATTTCAACACGGAGACGATTTAACCACAGAGAGCACAGAGAGCACGGAGCAAGAAGGAGATAGTAATACGTCAGAAGGGGACGAGGTTAACAAACGGAAGAAAGAGACGGGTCAGCATTTATAAAATCTCATCTTACTCTGTGTTCTCTGTGGTGAAATTCCTCTTTAGCCCCTTTGGTGGAATAGAAGATTTAGGCCTTCGGTGGCCAACACAAATATGTCGACAGCAGCAGAATTATTAACTAACCGGGAATACAAATACGGCTTTGTCACGGACATCGAGACCGAGACGATCGCCCGGGGCCTGAGCGAAGACACCGTTCGGCTGATCTCTTCGAAAAAGAACGAGCCTGAGTGGATGCTTGAGTTTCGTCTGAAGGCATATCGCAAGTGGCTGACGATGGACGAGCCCGACTACTGGGCAAACTTCGATTACCCGCGTATCGATTTTCAGAACAT
The DNA here is from genome assembly GCA_038323125.1 of Pyrinomonadales bacterium. Lineage (GTDB taxonomy): Bacteria > Acidobacteriota > Blastocatellia > Pyrinomonadales > Pyrinomonadaceae > OLB17. The sequence goes on along the minus strand of JBBQGO010000004.1, from coordinate 15,221 downwards.
CTCGTACTACTCTGCGCCAAAGCAAAAGTCCAAGAAAGCGAGCCTCGACGAGGTCGACCCGGAGCTTCTGCGGACGTTTGAAAAGCTGGGTATCCCGATCACGGAACAGAAGATGCTCGCCAATGTCGCGGTCGACGCCGTGTTTGATTCGGTTTCGGTAGCTACGACCTATAAGAAAAAGCTGCTTGAGGCGGGCGTTATCTTTTGCTCGTTTACCGAGGCGGTCGAACTGTACCCCGACCTGATCAAAAAGTATCTGGGCTCGGTCGTGCCTGTCGGCGATAACTATTACGCGGCATTGAACTCGGCCGTGTTCTCGGACGGTTCGTTCGTCTATATTCCAAAGGGCGTCCGCTGCCCGATGGAGCTCTCGACCTACTTTCGTATCAACACTCAGGAGGCGGGACAGTTTGAACGCACGCTGATCGTCGCTGAGGAAGGCGGTTATGTCGCCTATAACGAGGGCTGCACCGCACCGCAGTTTGATACCAATCAGCTCCATGCGGCGGTCGTTGAACTCGTTGCAATGGATGACGCGGAGATCAAGTACTCGACCGTTCAAAACTGGTACGCCGGTGACGAGAACGGCAAGGGCGGTATCTATAATTTTGTGACTAAGCGCGGTGCCTGCCGCGGCGTGCGCTCAAAGATCTCGTGGACGCAGGTCGAGACGGGTTCCGCCATCACCTGGAAATACCCGAGCGTCATATTGCAGGGTGATAATTCGATCGGCGAGTTCTATTCGGTTGCACTCACCAACAACGCTCAGATCGCCGACACCGGCACCAAGATGATCCACCTCGGCAAGAACACAAAATCGACGATCATCTCAAAAGGCATCTCGGCCGGTAAATCAAACAACAGCTATCGCGGCCTGGTCAAGATCATGCCCAAGGCCGAGGGCGCTCGGAATTACACCCAGTGCGACTCAATGCTCATCGGCGGCAAGAGCGAGGCGAACACGTTCCCCTATATCGAGGTAATGAACGCCACCGCCAAGGTCGAGCACGAGGCAACAACGTCCAAGATCAGCGAGGACCAATTGTTTTACCTGCAGCAGCGAGGCATCTCACAGGAGGATGCCGTATCGCTCATCATCAACGGCTTTTGCAAAGAGGTCTTTCGCGAACTGCCGATGGAATACGCGGTAGAGGCGACGAAGCTGCTCGGGCTGAAGTTGGAGGGGAGTGTTGGGTAAAACTCGTGAGTCCTGCAGTGAGCTATTAAACAGAACCAATATGAATCGTGCTCGCTTAAAGTTTTCTAAGAGAGTCTTTCGTTTGGGTCCGTCGTTCTGAGTTCCGCCTTTAGGCGGCCTGTTACGCGGGAACCGAGAGTCAGAGGTTGAGACACTCAACGTTGTTTCGCTGCTGACATGTTGCCTGCTAAAGCAGGGACTCAAAACGAAAGAATATGAATTTCGAGATCTTTCAAGTTGACGCTTTTACAAACAAGCCGTTCGGAGGTAATCCGGCGGCGGTTGTGCCGTTGGACGCGTGGTTGCCGGATGAGGTGATGCTGTCGATCGCGGCTGAGAACAACTTGGCGGAGACGGCGTTTTTTGTTAAGAACGGCGAGCGATACGACATCCGCTGGTTTACACCGTCGGTGGAGGTCAACCTTTGCGGGCACGCGACTCTGGCTGCGGCGTTTGTGATCTTTGAGGTTCTAAAGCTCGAGGAGAGTGCGATCAAGTTCCACTCCGATCGCAGCGGTGCTCTCGGTGTTGAGAAACAGGGCGACAAACTCGTTCTCGACTTTCCTTCATATCCGATGACTGAGATCGATAACCTGCCGCAGCTTGCTGACGTGGAGGTGCCGCCGCTCAGGAGTTGGGAAGCGCAGGACAATATGCTCTTCATGCTGCTCCGCAGCCAGGAAGAGGTGAGATCACTCAAGCCCGATATGCATATGATCGCTAAGTTGCCGTATGACGAGGTAATCATTACCGCAAAGGGCGACGATTGCGACTTTGTCTCGCGAATGTTCGCACCGCGGATCGGCATTCCCGAGGACCCTGTAACCGGCGCCATCCATTGTTCTCTGATCCCGTATTGGGCCAACGAATTGGGCAAGGACACGATGTTTGCCCGCCAAGTGTCAAAACGCGGCGGCGAGCTGTTCTGCGAACTTGCAGGCGATCGGGTGAGGATCGGCGGTAACGCAGTTATCTATTTAAAGGGCGAGATAAACGTATGAAAAGCGGCAGTTGTCCTAAGTGCGGATCGCATGAAGTTTATTTAGACAGCTCTGATCACGGATTAATCGTGCCTATACGAGCATTTGGTTCACATCAGACCCACATGTATGTTGTGCCGAATGCGGTTATTTAGAGATATATGCTCAAGAGGGGCACGATCTCTCCAAGATCAAAGAGAAATTCAGAAAAGTAAAAGTTAAATAAAATGTTATTAGAAGTTAAAGATCTACATGCCGGGATAGACGGCAAAGAAATTCTAAAAGGGCTCAACCTTCAGGTGCGCAAGGGTGAGGTCCATGCGATCATGGGGCCGAACGGTTCGGGCAAATCAACTTTGTCCAAGGTGCTGGCGGGGCATCCGTCCTACGAAGTGATCTCGGGCGAGGTTCTCTACGACGGGAAGGACCTGCTTGCCCTCGAACCCGACGAACGTGCACGCGAGGGCGTGTTCATGGCGTTTCAATATCCTGTCGAGGTGCCCGGCGTTTCCAACTCACAGTTCCTCCGGCTCGCCTATAACGAAAAGATGAAGCACCACGGCCAGGAAGAGCTCGACCCGCTTGAGTTCAACGACTATCTGAAAGAGAAGGCCAAGATCGTCGATATGAGTTCCGATTTCTTTAAGCGTTCGGTAAACGAAGGTTTTTCGGGCGGCGAAAAGAAGCGGAACGAGATACTTCAGATGGCCGTGCTCGAACCAAAGCTTGCGGTGCTGGACGAAACCGACTCGGGCCTGGATATCGATGCGCTGCGTATAGTCGCCGAGGGTGTTAACAAGCTTCGCAGCCCCGACAACGCCATCATTCTGGTGACGCATTATCAGCGTCTGCTCAATTTTATCGTCCCGGACATGGTCCACGTCCTTGCGGGCGGCCGGATCGTGAAAGAGGGCGGTAAAGAGCTTGCTCTCGAGCTCGAAGCAAAGGGTTACGACTGGGTTAAAGGCGCGGCAGGGGTAAGGTAAGATGGTTTCAACTACAGCCGCAATGGAAACCGTGTTTACGGAACAATTCAAAGAGATCGCCGCAGCCGAGACGAATCCCGCGCTCAAAAAGTTTCGCGAGGATGCTTTCGCCGCATTTGCCGTCTCGGGTTTTCCGACCGGTAAGCATGAGGATTGGAAATACACGCGCGTCGAGCCGATCACAAATAAAAGTTGGACACTCCGCGACGGCCTATCGCAGACCCTGTCCGATGCGGACATGTTATTGCTTAATAGATTCGCCATCCGTCGAAACGGTTTTGCTGCACTTAATGCTGCACTCGGCCAGTTTCAGGTGATCAGGATCGCGGCGGAGACGAGTGTCGAGGAACCCATCGAGTTCGCCTTTACGGGTGAAGAGGGAACCGCGATCTTTCCGCACATACTAGTCATCGCCGAGGCGGGCAGTAAGGCTACGATCATCGAAACTTATACCTCGCCGGCCGCAGGCTTTACAAATACCGCCGTTCAGATCGTCGTTGAAGACAATGCCAACTTGACGCACTACCGTGTGCAGCGTGATTCGACTGAGGCTTTTCATGTCGGCACTACCGAGGTGTCGCTTGGCCGCAGCGGCCGCTACGACTCTACGAATATAAACATGGGCGGCGCGATTTCGCGGCACGACATTGACCTCAAGTTCCGGGCAGAGGGCGGCGAGGCTTTTGTTGACGGTCTGTATATGCTCGACGCTGCGCAGCACGCTGATACACACTCTATCATCGATCACACGGTGCCCAACTGTGCGTCGCACCAGAATTACAAAGGCGTGCTCAACGGCGAGTCACGGGGCGTATTCAACGGCAAGGTCTTTGTCCGCGAGAACGCCCACGGCACCGACGCTCAGCAGTCGAACAAGAACCTGCTGCTCTCAAACGATGCCCGAGTCGACACAAAACCGCAGCTCGAGATATTTAATGACGACGTAAAATGCTCGCACGGTGCTACGGTCGGCCAGCTTGAGGAAGAAGAGCTGTTCTACCTGCTCACCCGCGGCCTGCCCGAGATGCTTGCCCGCAATCTGCTTACGTATGGGTTCGCAGAGGAAATAATCAACAAAATAGATATCGAATACATCAAACGAGAATTGGACGCCGCTGTGCTGAATCGTCTTAATGCGGAGATCTAAGAAGGTTCACCATAGAGAGCACAGAGAGCACAGAGAGCACGGAGATACGAATTGGAGTTGAATGAAATTACCGAAAAAGTAATTGGTTCCGCAATCAAAGTTCATCGGGCTCTCGGCCCGGGTCTTCTTGAAAGTACTTATGCTCTGTGCCCTCTGTGGTGAAATATTTTGATGGAAACGAAAATTGCAAAAATGACTTGGAACGTTGAAAAGATACGAAAAGACTTTCCTGTGCTTTCGCAGATGGTGAATGGGCAGCCGCTTGTTTATCTGGATAACGGGGCGTCGTCGCAGGTTCCGCAGATCGTAATCGACCGCGGATCGAAGTACCTGCAGGAAGAGCACTCGAACATTCACCGCGGCGTGCATTACCTGTCGCAGCACGCGACAACGGCTTATGAAGCGGCGCGTGAAAAGGTAAAACGCTTTATCAACGCACGCGAGGCCAAGGAGTGCATCTTTACCCGCGGGACGACCGAGGCGGTCAACCTCGTCGCGTTCTCGTACGGCCGCAAGTTCATCGGCGAGGGTGACGAGATCCTTATCAGCCAGATGGAGCATCACTCGAACATCATCCCGTGGCAGATGGTCGCCGAGGAAAAGGGGGCTCGCATCAGGGTGATCCCGATGAATGAGCGGGGTGAGCTGATCATCGACGAATATGAGAGCCTGCTCAACGAGCGAACAAAGCTTGTAGCGGTTTCACATGTTTCCAACTCGCTCGGCACGGTCAACCCCATCAAAGATATGACGGCCACGGCACATAAGTTCGGCGTGCCGGTTATGGTCGACGCTGCCCAGAGCGTGCCGCATTTCCCTGTGGATGTGCAGGACCTCGATGTCGATTTCTTTGCCTTTTCCGGCCACAAGATGTTTGCTCCGACCGGAAGCGGCATCCTCTATGGCAAACGCGAATGGCTCGACCAGATGCCGCCGTATCAGACCGGCGGCGGTATGATCCGCACGGTTAGTTTTGAAGGAACGACATTTGCGCCGATACCCGATAAGTTCGAGGCGGGCACGCCAGCGATCGCTGCGGGCATCGGCCTCGGAGCGGCGATCGATTACATTAATTCGATAGACTTTGTTGCGGCCGCTGAATACGAGCGTGAGTTGTTGGAGTACGCGACCGAAAGGCTCGCAGCAATACCAGGCGTCAGGATCATCGGCACCGCCGCCGAAAAGGCTTCGGTCCTATCATTCACGATCGAAGACATCCACCCCCACGACATCGGCACGATACTAGATCAGCAAGGCATTGCCGTCCGGGCAGGTCACCACTGTGCTCAGCCTGTTATGGAGTTTTTTGACGTGCCCGCGACTGCACGGGCGAGCTTTGCTTTTTACAACACCAAAGAGGAAGTCGATAAGCTTGCCGATTCGATTCAGAAGGTCATCGAAGTATTTGCATGAGCTCTGTGAGACTCGTCACAGCGTGAATTGCCGATACGGCCGATACTGCACCTATGTACTCTGATCTATACATCGCCCAGCACGCTAAACTCCGCCCCATCGCCGAAATTGCCGAACAGCTCAACCTTACGCCGGACGATTTTGACAACTACGGCAGTCCGTATATAGCCAAACTGCGTCTTGAGGCCCTTGACCGGTTGAAAGACCGGCCCAATGCAAAATACATAGACGTCACAGCGATAACCCCGACGCCGCTCGGCGAGGGTAAGTCGACGACGCTTATCGGCCTTGGTGAGGCGATGAAGCATCTCGGGAGGCGTGCGGTCGTCAGTTTGCGTCAGCCGTCGCAGGGGCCTACTTTCGGTATTAAGGGCGGGGCGGCGGGCGGCGGCTATTCGCAGGTTGTACCGATGGAGATATTTAACCTGAACCTGACGGGTGATATCCATGCGGTCACGGCGGCAAATAACCTACTCGCGGCAATGATCGACAACAAGCTTCTCCGCGGCAATGAGCTGAACATCAACCCGCACAGCATTACGTGGAAACGTGTCGTCGATACCAACGACCGGGCGCTGCGAAAGATCATCATCGGCCTCGGCGGGCGGATGGAAGGCGGCATACCGCGTGAGACAGGTTTTGATATCACCGTCGCGTCCGAGGTGATGGCGATACTTGCTCTGACCAACTCACTGCAGGACATGCGAAAGCGATTTGGCCGAATTGTCGTCGGCATGACCCATGACAAGACGCCTGTTACAGCGGAAGAGATCGGGGCAGCGGGTGCAATGACAGTACTGATGCGTGACGCTCTGCGGCCCACGCTGATGCAGACGCTCGAGAATACACCTGCCCTTGTCCATGCCGGCCCGTTCGCAAATGTGGCACATGGCAACAGCAGCATCCTCGCTGACCTTATCGGTATCAAGTGCGCTGATTACCTGTTGACCGAGTCCGGCTTTGGTGCCGATATCGGTGCTGAGAAGTTCTTTAACATCAAATGCCGCACCAGCGGCCTCGTGCCCGACGCGTGCGTTCTGGTTGCCACTATCCGTGCACTCAAATCGCACAGCGGCCGCTACCGCGTTGTCGCGGGCAAGGCCCTGCCGCCCGAGATGCTCGAAAAGAACGTCGCCGACGTCGAAGCCGGCGCGTCAAACCTGCGAAAGCAGATCGAAAACATCTTGATCCACGGCGTCACTCCGGTGGTCGCCATAAACGCCTTCGATTCGGATCACCCGGAAGAGATCGACGCCGTTAAACGGATCGCACTCGAAGCCGGAGCACTCGGTGCCGCCGTTTCGACGCACTGGGCCGACGGCGGCAAGGGTGCCGTCGAACTGGCTGAGTTAGTGATCGCGGCGGCCGAACAGCCGAACGAATTTAAGTTCCTTTACGAACTCAACCAACCCATCAAAGCCAAGATCGAGGCCATCGCCACCAAGATCTATGGTGCCAAGGACGTAAGCTACACAATACAGGCCGACCATCAGATCGCCGATTATGAGGCGAACGGGTTTGGCGACCTGGCGATCTGTATGGCGAAGACGCATCTTAGCTTAAGCCACGACCCAATGATGAAAGGAGCACCCAGCAACTTCACCCTTCCCATCCGTGAGGTCCGTGCAAGTGCTGGTGCAGGCTTCATCTACCCTATCTGCGGCGACATGCGGACGATGCCCGCCCTGCCCGCTCACCCGGCGGCCGAGAAGGTGGATATAGACGAGAATGGCAATGTTGTAGGATTGTTCTAAGCTGCGGAGGCACACACTTTCGATAGCTGTTGAGGTGCGGTTGCGTTAAAATAGGCTTATGAAAGAACAAACGCCGATTCGGGTAGGAGACTATAGCTTTACGATCTTGATCGAGCCTAACGATCCTGACGGCTATCTCGTTACGTGTCCTGCGTTGCCCGGCCTTATCACGGAAGGCGACACCCTCGATGAAGCGTTCGCAATGGCAAACGATGCCATTGAGGGTTATTTGATCCGCCATATTAGACACGGCGACCCGATCCCGGCGGATAAGATGGCTTTTCCGGTTCGTGTCAGAATTGAAAAAGTTGCCGCGTGACCTCAAGCAGCCAGAGTCGTCAAGGCACTGCAGTTTTGTAATTAATGTCAGAACTTAGCGATCTATATCAGGAAGTAATTTTAGAGCACAATAAGAACCCGCGGAACTTTCGCGAGATCGAAGATGCCGACCAGACGGCGGATGGAAAAAATCCGTTGTGCGGCGACGCGCTTCGCGTTTATGTCGCTATGGACGGTGACACTATAGCGGATGTCGCGTTCAAAGGCTCGGGCTGTGCGATCTCAAAGGCGTCGGCGTCAATGATGACGCAGGCCGTCAAGGGAAAGACCCGCGAAGAGACCGAGGCTATCTTTGGGGAGTTTCACAGCATGGTGACGGGTGGGCTTGATATCGAAACTGACGATAATTCTCTTGGAAAATTAAAGATCTTCGCCGGCGTCCTCGAGTTCCCTGCCCGCGTTAAGTGTGCATCGCTCAGCTGGCATACCCTCAACGCGGCGCTTCACGGCGAGGATGCTGTCTCGACCGAGTAGGCAGAGTACGATAGCGCGGTTTTACGAAACCCGGCAAGCTGGTCGTCGATCCAGATATTATCTTTTCCCATCTCAGCCTCCATGATCTCGGCTACTTGCGGAGCGATCTCGACGGCGGCTTTGGCGTTGAGGAACAGAACCCGCGTGCGGCGGGCAAGCACGTCCTCGACCGATCGCGCCATCTCTTCACGGACTGAGCGAACCACGTCCTCGATCGTGTAGGGCAAGTCCGGATGAAGACGTTCCGGCGTTTCCTCGCTGTCACCGGCGGCTTGTTTGATCGGCAGTGTCGCTGTGATTGAGGGCCGGTGATCGAACCCGCCGACCTCTATCGCCTTGTCGACGGCATCCTCGGCCATCTTGCGATACGTTGTCCATTTTCCGCCCGTTATAGTTATCAACCCTGATCCGTCAACAAACAGATCATGCCCACGCGAGATGGCCGAGGTTTTTGTGTTTGCGTCTCGTCTGACGAGCGGGCGAATGCCGGCGAAGACGCTAAGAATATCGCCCCGGCCGACCTTTTTGGCGAAGTACGTTCGGACGGTTTCCAATACAAAATCGATCTCGGCCTCGAGCGCAGAGGGTTCAAGATCTGCCGTCGCAACCGGAGTGTCCGTCGTGCCGATGAGGGTGTGGCCGTGCCATGGAATGCAAAACAGAATGCGTCCGTCACTGGTCTTTGGGATCATCATCGCATCGTTGCCGGCCAAGACCTCACCTTTGACCACGATATGAATACCCTGGCTAAACGTTAGGACGGGCTGAGCATCGGTGTCGGACATTGTACCGATCGCATCACAGAACACTCCCGCGGCATTGATCACCACCCTTGCAGCTATTATGAACTCCTCGCCGGTCTCCGCATCGCGGGCCGCGACCCCCGCGATCTCGCCATTCGCATCCTTGGCCAATGCGGTCACGGCCGTGTAATTAAGAAGTGCGGCACCAAGAGCGTCAGCAGTGCGAGCCATATCGATCAAGAGCCGGGCGTCATCGAACTGCCCGTCGTGATAGAGTACGCCGCCATTTAGGCCGCTCGTTTCGATCCCCGGCAACCGCTCGACGGTCTCGGCTTTCGAGAGCATTGTGGACCGGCCGAGACTGTGCTCTCCAGCCAGCAGATCATATAACTTGAGTCCCGCCCCGTAGAAGATTCTCTGCCAAACACTGTAACAGGGGATGACGAATGCTTGCTGGTGAACGACATGCCCTGCGTTCCTCAACAACAGTCCGCGTTCCCTGAGCGATTCCCGCACCAGCCGTAAATCCCCCTGCCGCAGATACCTGACGCCCCCGTGGATCAGCTTTGTGCTCCGGCTTGACGTACCCTTGCCGAGATCGTGCTGATCGAGCAGCAGCACGTCGAAGCCTCGCGAAGCTGCGTCTAACGCACAGCCGACGCCTGTGGCTCCGCCGCCGATAACGACGATGTCCCACGGGTCGTTACGGCGGCGAACGCGTTCTAATGTTTCGGCACGATTCATTGTTGAGAATCTATCAGATAACTTGTAAAATCCGCGAAATCAAAAGACAATCTCCGTGGTCATTCCTATCGAAATGGAACAAAAAGGGCTTTTCACGTTTGAGACGAAGCAGGACTATTACCCGTGGCTGGCTGTGATGGGGATAATGGTCGCGGCGGTTATCTCGTTAAACCTGCAGGGGCGCGTATGGTGGTGCCAGGCCGGCGATTACACGCCATGGTCCTGGGAGATCTGGACAGCCCATAATTCACAGCATGTTATCGACCCCTACTCATTTACCCACGTCCTGCACGGTATTATTGAATTTTGGCTTCTCGGCTTGATCTTTCATAAAATGCCGCTCGCTTGGCGGTTCGCCCTCGCGATACTGATCGAGAGCGTGTGGGAGGTCGCAGAGAATACCAGCTACGTGATCAATCGTTACCGCGAAGCGACGATCTCACTCGATTACTTTGGCGACTCGATCATTAATTCGATGGCGGATATAGTGTGCTGTGGGATAGGATTTGTGATCGCGTATAAATTGCGATTTTGGCGATCGCTGGCTATTTTTGTTGCGACCGAGGTAGTACTGATCCTAACGATAAAGGACAGCCTGATCATTAATATTATTATGCTGCTCTACCCGCTAGAGGTTATAAAGCAATGGCAGCTCGGCGTCTAACGTTCGCCGCGCGCCGCCTCGACCTGCGTCTCGAGGGCAACTGCCAACTTTCGCGAACCGGGCTGGTCAAACGTTTCGGTCCATCGAAGTGATTCATCCAGTATCCGTAGTTGATGTTCGCGCCAGTTTGGCTGGCCGGCAACTTTTCCAAATTCACCAACGTAATATGCCGTCCTCGGCGGACGTACCTTGTCCGTCAGTTTAGGATCTACCGATATGAGCATTGTTGGGATGCCGGCCAACTCAATAGCGCGTGCCACGATGCCGAGAGTTTGATGACATAGCCGAGTCGCCGGAATGAGCAGAGCCGTCTGTGTCTGGTAACGCACCAGACGTTCGGCTAGTTTCGGGGCTAACTCTTCAGCGACCTTCCGGGCATTTGGAATGTAGCTGCTCAGGCTCCACCAAACGTTGTTTAGCCGGCCGATCACGGCGTTCTCCTCATATTCACGCAGGCGATCGATAGGAATTTGGCAATTCCTGTCCTGCAATACGGCAGCCGGATCATAACCTTTCGCTGAATAACGAAGATCGGCGGCCTCGACCTCAATCGGTATCTCGCGAAAGTTCATGTCGCCGTCTTTCCCCTCGATATCAAACGGCTGCGTCCCGTCTATATAAGCCCCGGCGGAGGTAATAAGAGCCAGGTTTACCATCGGCAGAGACCGGCGCAGGGGTGTAAAAGGCGCGTGGACATTCTCGACGAACGGATAGCCTGTGAGATCTTCATTCGCACGCCATCGCGAAAAACGTCTTGAGACGTCGCCCATATTTTCGATCAGTTCCATAAAGGTTAAGTCTTGAATTCCTTTGAGAAATCGTACACACCGTCAGGTTCCGGCTTGACCGTAATGAACCTACGGTTAGATATGATAAAGAACGCTATGAGGGCCGCGGCCAGCCCGACGAGGAACACCCATGTTGAATATTCATGAAGCGTATTGAACTGAATTCGCAACGGATCCTCAACTGCAACTTCGTCGATCGGCCGCCCCATCTGAGCTTTTACCGACGAAAGCCAAAACCCGATAACGAACTGTCCGACCGCACAAGCTGAGGCCAGGATGAGCAGCACGAAGCGTTCGAACCAAAGCCAGAATTTGTTAACGGACACAGCTCCCACCATGGACGTCAGCATTAATATCACGGCTATTGCCAGCCCACCGTAATTGAGCAGCGAGAGATTACGTCCGACGACCGCACCGGCCAACTCGCGCTCCGTTATAACCGAAAAGGCCACCTGCGCCGCTGCGATAAAGAACACAGCAGCTCCGAGCCACACACTTAAGATCAACAAACGAATGTCCGAAAAAAACTTCATACCGAGCATGGATCACTAAGCGCCTATTATCTAGTTTTTCATCTGAAAGGGCAAAACTCGGAGCGTCCGCCGACGCTCGCCCAAAACTTATTGCATGCACTGTGATAATCTCTTTTTTTATCTATCCGGATGCCCATCGATCTCGAGAAAACCTACGACGATCTCTACGCCTACTGTCAGGCACAGGGCTTTGCCGGGCATGACCCGTTTGACGGGCTCAACAGCCGGCTATTCCAACTGACCCCGCTGAAATATGTCGCCCCGGCGCGACTTGCCTGGCTGCAGCTCGTCAAGCGGTTCCCCGGCGACCCGCGTTCGCGGCTTCGTGTACCCAAGGGAGTTAACCCCAAGGGCCTGGCGCTTTTCGCACTTGCCGAGATCTCACGTTATCGCGTTACCGGCGGCCAGACGCACGCAACAAACGCGATCGCATTGATCGAACGGCTGCTCGATGCCGGTATTATCGGCAAGACAGGCGACGCCCGTTCGACGTTTTCATTCGGATATAACTTTGACTGGCAGTCGCGTTCCTTTTACGCGCCACTCGGCACGCCTGCGGTGGTCCCGACAGCATTTGCATCTCAAGCCCTGATCGAGGCGTATCATATGTTTAACGATCAGCGATACCTTTCCGCGGCGGACGAGATCTGCAAGTTTATTTTGAACGGCCTGAACCGGACCAACGAGACCGACGACGAGGTATGCTTTAGTTACACACCTGTCGATCACGCCGTGATCTTTAACGCCAGCCTGCTCGCCGGCGAATCGCTCGCACGGGTCGGAGAGGTCTCACAAAATCGGGAATACCTTGAGATGGCGGCAAAAGCGGTGCGTTTCGTTATCCGCCGACAGCGGACGACCGGCTCTTGGACATATGGGGGCAATGACGTTCAGGGCTGGACTGACAACTTTCACACGGCGTACGTGCTGCTCTCGCTGTATCGCATCTCGGCACTGATCCCCGATCTGAGATCTGAAACGTATGAGGCTATCAAGGGCGGAGCGAACTTTTGGCTGGACAATCTCTTTCTGGCGGACGGCACTCCTAAATATTATGAGAACGCGGTATATCCCATAGATATACATTCGGCGGGCGTCGCCATCGGTGCACTCTCAGAACTCGCCGCGATCGATGATCGGATGCTGCCGCACGCCCGGAAAACTGCTGAGTGGACAATAGCTAACATGCGGTCGCCTGAAGGATACTTTTATTACCAGATCAGAAGCAGCAGGGTGATCAAGACACCATTTATGCGTTGGGGACAGGCATGGATGGCATATGCACTTGCCCGGCTGATCGAGGCTGAAGCGGAAATAGCGGGTGGTCAACATGGAGAGTGAGATCCAGGATTTTTGGCAGGCGAATCCTTGCGGTGCCGAGCTCGTTGGCGACCTGACCGACGAGACACGGGAGATGTACACCGAATTCTTTGACCGCTACGACCAGTACCGGTATAGCAAGGAGCCTCATATACTATCCAATCTCGATCGTATCGGATTTATGGGCAACCGGGTTCTCGAGATCGGCCTCGGACAGGGAGCCGACTCCGAACAGATAACACGGCGCGGCGGCAAATTCTCGGGGGCCGATCTAACGTCCGAGTCGGTCAAGCGGACGCGTATGCGGTTTGCTCTAAAGGAACTTCCTTATGATCGCATCGAGCAGGCCAGTGCCCTCGATCTACCGTTCTCCGATGATTCTTTCGATATCGTTTATAGCCATGGCGTTCTGCATCATATCCCTGAGGTCCATATGACCCAGGCTGAGATCGCCCGCGTGCTAAAGCCGGACGGTCAGCTCGTTGCGATGCTCTATGCCAAGTGGTCACTCAACTATCAGCTGTCGATCAGCGTGGGCCGGCGCGCCGGGCCTTTGGCTATGTATATGCTTGATATAAAAGGACGCGGCATTTATAGGGCACACTTAGAAAACGCTCGCACCATGGGGATCGGAAACTACCTGGCTATGAAAAATTTCTTTAACGTGAGCACCGACGGTCCACGTAACCCATATTCCAAGGTCTATGGGGCCCCCGAGATCAAAGCGGACTTTCCTGACTTTGACGTCGTTTCTCTACACAAAGAATTTATGCATGCTCCTCCGCTTCCAGTGAAATGGCTGCCATTGCCCCGATTACTCGGCTGGCACCTGTGGGCACAAATGAAACCAAAGAAATAATATGTGCGGTATTGCCGGAATAATCTCATCCGACCCGGAAACGCGAATCGGGGCAACACTCCTTTCCATCGAACATCGGGGTCGTGACGACGAGGGCGTTTTTGTCTCGCAGCCATTTGGGCGAGACCACTTAAAAACCTGTTTAGGCCACCGCCGTCTTTCCATCATCGACACGTCTAAAGCGGGGCATCAACCGATGTTCACAGAGGATAGGAGGTTTTCGATCATCCTGAACGGCGAGATCTATAATTATAAAGAGATCCGTGACGAGTTAATATCGAAAGGCAATGTGTTTACGACCGGTACGGATACCGAGGTACTGTTAAAGGCTTTCCGCGAATGGAATGTCGGCTGTCTCGAGAAACTGAATGGGATGTTCGCATTCGCCGTCTGGGACGACCTCGAAAAAACGCTAACCATCGTCCGCGATCGGGCGGGAATTAAACCGCTCTATTACGCGGCCTTCGGGTCCAATTTAGTCTTTGCCTCAGAAATAAAAGCGATCCTGGCTTCAGAACTCGCAACGCCCGAACTCGATCCGAATGGTTTCGACCAATTTCTAACTTTTCTGTGGCCTGTCCCTCCGCACACACTCTTCAAGGGTATTTTCCAGCTACTGCCTGGCCACTACGGCGTGTGGAAAGGCGGCGATCTTACGCTGCATGAATGGTGGGATCTTGATTTCTCTGTAGAAGAAGAGCTGTCCGACGAGAGGGTCTGGATCGAACGAGTGCTCGAGACACTCGACCGGGTAACGGAGATGGAAATGGTCGCGGACGTTCCGCTGGGCGCATTTCTGTCGGGCGGTGTTGATTCATCTGCAATTGTCGCTTTGATGACAAAACATTCTAAAGCAACTGTTTCGACATACACGACCGGCATCGCTGCGGATGATCTGAAGTACGACATTATTTCAGATGACGTTGAATGGTCTCGCAAGGTGGCGGCCCTTTTGCCCATCGACTATCACGAAACACTGTTGACGCCTGATATTGCAGAGTTGCTGCCGAAACTCGTATGGCACCACGAGGCACCGGTCATCGATATGGCCATTCCGTCTTATCTGCTTTCTCAGCAAGCTCGTTCGACCCAGACCGTGATGCTTTCGGGAATGGGTGGGGATGAGGTTTTCGCCGGTTACCCGCGTCAGATGGCCATGCAGATCGCAGGTTTAACGGATCTAATGCCGGGTGCGATCCGAAGACCGCTTATGAAGACGGTGAATGCTCTTCTTTACGGTGGTGCCGGCGGGACATTCACCGCTCCTCTAAGAAACCTG
>JBBQGO010000003.1:0-22798 GCA_038323125.1 Pyrinomonadales bacterium | reverse complement strand
AAGTGCCGGACCAAACCCCATACCGCCCCCCCGGTAAAGCGCTCACAATATCTTCTCCCGGCGCAACAGCCCGAATAATATCGCTCCCACTCGCACGGTCGTCGTACATCGTTGTGAACGATGCAAGTTTATCGTACCTAGTGCTCGCTCCAATCCCCAACTGAGCATCAAACCGATTGCCGGCCGGATAGATCTTGCCCGTACCGTTACCGATCTCTCCGCCGTTGCCCGCACCCGACATCACCACGACGTTGGTTAACAGTTCCGGGAAGAGCTGCGTTCCCGGGGGCGGTGGGCCGTCGTCACAGTTATGAAGTAGATTCTCAAGTAGTTCCGGATTATCGGGATAGCCGAAGCTAATGTTGATGACATTCGCACCATTATTGGCGGCCCAGATTATAGCAGCCGTAATTCGCCATAACTCGCCTTCCCCGTTTCTATCCAGTATACGGATCGGCATTATCTTAGCTTCCGGAGCGGTCAGTGCGACGATGCCCGCTACGTGGGTCCCGTGGCCGTACGCTTCGTCCACGCGAAGGATCCCTTCCTCGCTCGGATCGTCATCGCCAGCAACAAAGTCATAACCTGGAACCAACCTGCCGGCGAATGCAGGGTGATCACGATCGATCCCGGTATCCAGAACTGCTACCACCACGGGCTGGCCGTTATCGACGCGAATCCCTTTATTGATCTCATGAGCCTGTTCGAGCCTTATCGTGCGTGGGAACCACTGTCGTGCATATCCCTTTGCGCTCCCGCCGATCGTCCATGAGCGACCGATCGTCCACGAACGCCCCAGCGTCCACGGCAGCCCTTGTTTCTCCACTGACATCAGTTTCCTGTTTACCTCGACCCTTGAAACACGAGCGTCGCTCCGCATAGCGGTATGCAGCGTGCAGGGCGTATGGGGACTGCCATCCGCGATAGTCATCCTATATGTCGGCGGCGAACCAACCTGATCGAGCGGCGTGGGGTTTAGTTGCCACGAAGCCGCAACGGCTCCCAGATCAGACTGATTGACAAGGTTTACGAGTATTTCGCCTGAAACCGCATCGCATGCACTGCCGCTTCCGGTCGGTGTTGGTGAAGCTGACGGACTACCCGTCGGAGTTGGGCTCGGTGTTGTAGATGGGGTGCCTGTTGGTGACGCAGTAGGAGTAGTTGACGCCGTGCCTGTCGGTGACGGCGTTGGTGAACCCGCAAATGTACCCGTGGGGGATGGGCTGGGCGTACCTGTGGGGCTACTCGAAGGGCTTGTCGAAGGCGACGGGCTGGGAGCCGGGCCGTCAACAAAGATCCCGTCGACCACTATTTCGGTACCGCTGAGTACTTTCGCGGTCGACCCGGTATTAACGACCGGAACCGCATGGCCATCCTGAGTTCTGAGTCTTAAACGAGCGTTCTGTAGAGAATCGACGAAAAAAGTCCCGATCGCGTTGCCGTCTATCACTGCTGTCAACACGGTTCCTGGAGCGAAATTCACGCTATACACGTTAATCTCTATCTCGCGACGGCCATCGTCCTTTAGTTCCCATTCGGCTATCCCGTTCGGGTTAGGCTGGCCATCGGTTGAGACCAGCATCGCCCAGCGTGCGATATCGGAGCCTAACAAACTTCCTGTACTAGCTGAATGGATCGCAAGCGGGATTGCCACCCATGCTGCGAGAATTGCGAAAATAAGAGCTTGTTTTGAAATCAGTTTGTTAATTAACATAAACCTGTCCCTCGTCGTTATCGAGGCCGCACATCACAAAAAAGGAGCGTCCAAATCAGACAGTGCGGCTCGACACCTCAAAAAGACATCAATGTTTCAGCGGCCGATCAGTACAAACGGCGACCACAGATACGGATGTTCCCCGCGTCGGATCAATTCGCGTTGCGCATCACGTAGTGATGCTGCAATGGGCGTGCCGCGTTGTACACAAGAATGGAAATGGGTCATCAGTTCACCGGCGGCACGGTCATTGACCGTCCAGAGACTCACTATCAACGAACCTGCACCGGCCGATAAGAAGCCACGTGTGAGTCCCAGTATCTCGTCACCCGCAAAGACCTTGCTGAGACCGGTCTCACAAGCGCTGAGGATAACGAGGCCGGCACGCAGGGGTTGTGAACAAATGTCATGAACGGTGATCCAGCCATCAGCCAGATGCAGGCTCGAGAACATCGGGCTTTCCGGTCGAAATTGTCCATGACATGCCAAATGGATCAGATCATGCTTCGACGAGAATCGGGAAAACGCGGAAAAGCTCGCGCTTTTGCCGGTAAGGGCCTTTGATCCGGGCAGTATTTTCTTGAGATTTCGCACTTCGGTCTCCACCAACGGTATCCGTTCGTCAGCAAATCCCATCAGCAGCGGCGTTGTTGCGGTTCGTGCGGGGCGTTCCTGGAGCCGCTCCCAAACTGAGGCACTGGGCGCGTGGGTAATTTCGAACCTTTCGATCAAGTAACCGGCGTTATTTCGAAGGGCGTGAAACGGAACATAATTAAGCACACCTACCGGAATAAATACGATCGACGTCCCGGAGAGATACGGTTCGAGTGGAGTGATGAGTATCTCGTACAGACCCGCAAGGCAACTATCTGCCCGCTCCCGCATACTGTCACGAAAACGCTCCAATACGTTGGAATCGTAACGCAAGGCACCGAATTGAAAATGCAGGTCGTCTAGTAAAGACGCGATCCGGACAGTCGACGCTATGTCGGAAATAAATCTGATCTTACCGCGAGCGATAACAAACGCCGATATGACACCGTCAAACTCAACAAATTCGACCAGGACCTTTGTAGTCCCCAAATGAGAATGAAGGTTAGTCAAACCAACGTGTGTTTTTGTTTTTTTGATTCGGATGCCGGGTGCGGTTTCCTCAACACTCGCGATCCTCCGTGTTAGATCCGCAAGACTCGACTCGCGTTTTATCACCTCGCTCCGAATCTCAGGGATCTCATACTCAGACGCACGTTCAAGCCGCTTGTAGAGGAGATTCAGTTCAGCTCGAGTTTGCTCGAGCTGCAGATTCCTTTCAGAGGGTTTTTGACCGCCCGCCGTGCGGCGGTCCAGCGCGTCCAACAACGACCGCGACCTACCGCTTTCCATCGTTCGAAATGCCGAGGCGATCCGGCCGTCTTCCAGATACAATTTGGCGAGGCGATCATAGGGCTCGAGACGCGAGGCAAGAAAGGACATTGTAAATTCGTCCGCGGCGAGCGGCGCCCGAAGCCCCTCGATCAGTTTAATGGCCGCTTTAAAGTATTTCTCGGCTGTTCGCGGATCCGAGGTAACAGCAGACAGCTCACCCAATGAACATAAAGCTGCTTGAGATAGATCAGGTAGCCGTAGACGTTTCGAACCGTCGTAGGCAAGTTGAAGTTCTCTTTCGGCGGCAGCGTAGCTCCCGTTCAAGAAATGAGCCTGGCCCTCGAGAAGGTGAGCGACCGGTAAGTCCCTGGGACTCTCACTATTTAATATGATCGGTGCAGCTTTGTTGAGGATTTTTAATGCCTGCACTCCGTTTTCGGTAATGAGGGCCAGTCGGACCTGGGCCAGCAGCGCGGTGGCTCGGCCGGAGTTGTTTTTCTCCAATTTATATAGACTGAGAGCTCGCTTTAGTTGTTTTCCCGCGGTTTCGATCTTTCTGCCTAACAATGCCAGACGACCGTAATTGAGAGATGCACGAGCTTCCTCGGATCGCATCTTTAGCCTCTCAAAGTTGGCAATTGAATTAATATATAGCTCAGCGGCTTCTGCTTCTAGATTTAGCTCAGCATACAGATCGGCGATCTGCAGGTCGGCTATGGCCGACTGGTGGGGCATTTCCAGCGAATCGTATTTACCGCGCGAGCGTTCCAGGAACTTCAACGCCTCAGCATATCGTCCGCGAACCTGTGCCAGATTGCCGATGCTCGCCTCTATCTCAGCCTCTGTAACGAGCATACCCGCAGTTCGGGCTGTTTCGAGAGCCATTCGATAGAAACGGTCGGCCTTTTCAAAGTCATACAATTCCGAATACGTGTTAGCGAGACCGTTCTCAGCTACAGCCTGCAGATCTTTCAAACCGAGTTTTTTGAATCGCCCCCTCGCGGACCAACAATATCGTTCCGCCTCGCGGTGGGCACCGCTGCGTGAGACAACGTTACTTAAATTAACCTCGATCTTACCAGCGGACCGTTCATCGTCATTTTGCAGAAAAACGGACAGAGCTTTTTCGCCGGCGTCGACCGCGTCATCGTATCGCCCCAACATGCCGAGAGCAAGGAGCTTAGCCATCTGAGTCTGAGCTGAGTCGTGATGACGCCCCAAGCGGCCGAGCCTTTTTTCTGCGTCCTCGAGAGAGCGTACGGCTAATTCGAACTTGCCCCTTGTGATAAGCGAAATGCCGCGGACCCAAGCCTCGATCGCCGTAATACTATCGTCCGGCCTGAACCGTCGGAGCGTTCTCATCGCCGCGGCGGCACTCTGTGAGGTAACGGGCTCGCTTGTCCACGACCTATGACATACCTTTCTTATTTCTTCGGCGAGGCGCAGATCGGCGATCTGTTTGTACTCCCGCAGCAATTTTGTGCGTGCCGCATCTGTTGTTGCGGCAATTAGTATTTTGGCGAGCTGGGCGCGGCGCATAGGTCGCCTCGATTATACAACTAAGAGGGCGAGGAATACGGATCCCTCGCCCTCCGGGCCTTTTATGTTTAGGGATCTATTCGAGGATTAATTCCTCAATATATATTTCTTTATCCCGAGCACGTATAGTCACACTATACTTGCCGTTAGGCACTTTAGAAAAAGTGAAATTACTTGTCTCGCTGATATGAGCGCCTAGCGCAACCGAATCATTTGTGATCTCGATCTCACCGTTTTCAAAATTTTCGCCGAGGATCTGGCCGCGTATCTCGCTGATGGTTCCGGAGGCCTTTACCCTGAGGTCCACAGCGTTATTTTCTGACTCAAACAAGATCTGTCGGGCCTGTCCGGCGGTGCCCGATCGCTCTCCGAACGCGGCGCGGTTTGGACCAAGGTCGACTCGCATAACGGCCAAGACCCGCTGGAATACCGATCTGGTAGGTTCCGTCATTCGCGTCCTATAGAGATTCTTTACGTAGCGCAAGGCATCAGCCGGTGCGTCGACCGCTTTGTCGGTCTGCATACGCCGAATAATATGTTCAAGGCTTTGTTCTTCTGTATTTTTCATTATGTTTGATACCTCTCGGTCAGGCATCTCCAAACGTACAGTCCCGAAATAATGGAAATAAAGACAGCCGGATTATTTAATCAGCACTTTTCCAAGTTTTTTCAGGCATCGGGACCGTAGCGGGCTGATGCTTGTTTCACCTACACCTATAACCGCGGCGACCTCGAGGTAAGTCGCGGCTGGCTCTGTAAGGTAGATCATCGATAAAATTTGCTGACATCGAATCTCAAGCTCTTTGAGCGCAGTCCGGATAAGATGCTGTTCCTCGAGTTCGATAAGCATCTCGTCGGCCAGGGGAGACGTATCGGTGATCGCAGCCATCTCCGCGTCCATTTCTTCTTCGGTAGCGGGCGAGTATATTCCCTTGTTGCCCCTCACTAAGGCCCAGGTTTTGAATTTTGCTGTTGTGACCAACCACGACCGAATTCTGTCGGGTTGTTCGATGTCGTTGATCTTCTCCAGAAGTGTGAGAAAAACCTCCTGAAAGATGTCCGCGGCTTGCTCTTCTGTGAGGCCGGCTCGTCTCGGTATTGCGTATATCAATCGTTGATAACGATTGACCAACTCGTCCCATGCGTCCGGATCACTCCCTTGGCATCTTTTCACTAATGCCGCATCGAAGTGTGCCATACCGGCAGCTTCAAATTCGATCTTATCTTGTGAGAGCCCCGATTTTGCCATGCCGTAACGATTCTGAAATACATCCGAAAATTTCGCAACACCAGCACGTCCGGGTTTGACTCCATAAACCGAGACACTGTGTGATAATATTTCGTTTTCGTTCACATAAAGTTTGCTTACGTTCTCGGTGGTCACCGGGCCATCCATTAGTTGGAAATGGACAAATTCTTAATACGCGGCGGGATCCCGCTCAAAGGAAAGATCGACATCGGGGGTGCAAAAAATTCGGCTTTGCCGTGTCTTGCTGCCGCTCTTCTGAGTCCTGAAACCGTTACTCTCCACAATGTGCCTTATGTAAAGGACCTTATCACCCAGCGGCGTCTGATTGAGGACCTCGGGGCGACCGTCTTGACGCCCGAGCTGCGCACGCATAAGATCACCGCGAGAAACGTAGAGATCTTCGAGGCGCCGTATCACCTTGTCAAGACGATGCGGGCTAGCGTACTGGCCCTGGGGCCGCTGCTTGGACGTTTCGGACAGGCGAAAGTAAGTTTGCCGGGAGGCTGTGCGATTGGGACACGGCCGATCGATCTCCACCTCAGGGCCTTCGAACAGCTCGGAGCGATCGTTTCGCTCGAGTCGGGCGATGTTATTGCCCGGGCGCCAAAAGGCCGGCTCACGGGCAATACTATCGATTTTGAAAAGGTAACGGTCACCGGCACCGAGAACGTAATGATGGCCGCAGTTTTAGCGACGGGCAAAACTACGATAAGGAATGCGGCGGAAGAGCCGGAGATCGAGGACCTTGCGGAACTTTTGAATAAGATGGGAGCCCGCGTTAAGGGTGCGGGAACATCCGTCATCGAGATCGAAGGCGTAGAGGGCTTAGGTTCGGCCGAACATACCATAATTCCGGATCGGATCGAAACGGGAACCTTCATCGCGGCGGCGGCGATAACGCAGGGTGAGCTTGAAATAAAGAGTTGTCGTCCGGAACATTTGGGTGCCGTGATCTCTAAAATGAGGGAAGCCGGCGTCGATATCGAAGAATTAAATCAGAGCACGCTGTTCGTAAAATGCAGTTCCGCAGGGCTGCGCGCCAGGAACGTCACGACCGAACCACATCCCATGTTCCCAACCGATATGCAGGCACAGTATATGGCTTTGATGACACAGGCCGAGGGAGAATCGACCATAGTCGAGACGATCTTTGAGAACCGTTTCATGCACGCGTCCGAACTGATCCGAATGGGAGCAGACATTGCCATTAGCGGCAACACATCAGTTGTTCGCGGCAAAACTAAGCTAATGGCGGCTCCGATAATAGCATCGGACCTTCGAGCATCCGCATCATTGGTTTTGGCGGGCCTTTGCGCTAATGGCGAAACGACCATCGATCGCGTCTATCACATAGATCGCGGCTACGAAACCATCGTGAGAAAGCTGCGCTCCCTCGGGGCTGATATCGAGAGGGTAAAAGGAGATCTCACCTCAACCGTAGACGAAGCTGCGGCTTGAACCGCCGAGGTTAACAATTGCCCCGGTGTGTGATTTAATGAATTCATACGGTTATCGAGTATGGATGAATGCATTTTTTGTAAGATCGCGAATGGCCGCCTGCCTACGGAGCTAGTTTATTCTGATGACGAATGCATAGCCTTCAATGATCAAAATCCACAGGCTCCGGTCCATATTCTCATCATTCCCCGCAACCATGTTGATTCGCTTGCGAAAGCCGATCGTTCACTAGAAGAACCTCTTGGGCACCTCTTGTTGACCGCGGCGAACATCGCCCGCGAGAAGGGGTTTGCCGAGAGCGGCTATCGAGTTGTAATAAATACTAATTCGGACGGCGGTCAGACCGTCTTTCACCTGCATGTCCATTTACTAGCCGGCCGATCATTCATCTTTCCGCCCGGATAGCTCCCTGGCGTCCGACCCCGATCCAGAGTTATGAAACGAAGTCTTTTATTCCTAGGTTTGGCGTTGATGGTGTGGAGTTTCGGGTGTACGAACGCGGCCGTCGAAGTGCCTCCGGAGCCCGTCGCAAGCGAAGCGCCCGCGCCTTCTCTGTCGGAGATAACAGATGCGAATGCCGCTCTGACGGAAGGCAAACGCCTGCTCGATGAAAACCGCACCGATCTCGCTATCGAGGCATTCAATCACGCTGTGAGCCTAAACCCGGACCTGGCCGAGGCACATTTCCAACTTGGGATCGCCAACTCTTTGCTCGAAATGCAGCAGGAACTGGAAGGGATCGCTCCCGTTCCCGAGGCTACCTCAAAAGACGGTAAATCGAAAACAAGATCGGAGATGGCATTTGAACGTGCTATCGACGCGTACGAAAAGTGGCTCGACTCGAACCCCAAGGATGACGTGGGCTACTACAACCTTGGCCGGGCGTACGCCAAGCTAATGAAAGACGAGGAAGCGGAAGAAGCGTTTGAGCAAGCAGTAAAAATAAAACCGAATGATGCCGAGTATCAAACGGAGCTTGGCGGTATCCGGGTCAAACTGGCCGACTACCGCCAAGCGATCGAACCTTTAAAAAAAGCTGTCGAACTCGACCCGTCTAATGTTCGTGCACAAGAGCTCCTTGAAGACGCCGAGGCGGGACGCCAAAGGATCGACTATGTATCGCCCAAAAAGGATACGAACACTCAGTCGAGTGGAAATCGAAATACGAATTCAAACAGTAACGACGGCACCAACTCTAACTCATCACCCCAGCGTTCCAATACAAATACTAAACCGGTCAAAGCTGATCCGAAAGAGAAAACACCACCATCCCGATCCGCCAATCGGCCAAATTAGAGCGTCGTCGTGCCTCTTAATGGGACACAGATCATTGCGGCCTGTATCAACTTGACATTCGCGGCATTAAGACACACATTAGCCACTGTCTACGGAAATGCCCGCTATGAAGATCGAAATTGATCCCGGACCAACCTTGTCCCTCGAACGCAAGATCAGCATGCATGAGGCGCGCGAAGCCATCATCGATCGTTTGGCCCGTGATCTGCCCACCGACATTGACCTCGAAAGGTTTCTGAATGTCGTTGTTTCTGAGGTCGGGCGTATGCTGCACGCGGACCGGTGCGATCTGCTACAGCTGACCGAGGGGCGAGAGTTGGTGATCAGCCATGAGTGGCGAAGGAACGCGTCGGTCCCTGAGAGCAAGGGAACTACTCTTCCTTTCGATACCGAAAAGCTCGGCGAGCGGTTCGACCTGAGCAAACCGATCCGTATAAATGACGTTGCTAAGTCAAAGGACGCGACACTAAAATTTTTTGCCAAGGCACTCGAAACGCGCTCACTTGTCATTATCCCGATAATGCTAACCGGTAAGGTGCTTGGCCTCCTCGGCCTGCATGACACCCACGAGCCGCGCCAATGGCTCGACGAAGAGGTTTCTTTTCTCGAGTCTATCGCCAGCCAGTTGGCGATCGGATATCAATACACGCAGTTATACGTTGCCCAGCAGCAGGAAGCACGACGGACCCACGCATTGCTCGAGATCGCGAACACGCTGAATTCGCATTCCGATTTCAAAGAGGTATCCGAGGGTGTGATGGCGCGGGCGATCAGCCTCGTCGGGGCCGATTACGGAGCCCTCGGCGTACTGGACCAGACGGGTAAGCGAATCTCACTGGCCACTTTCAAGTCTGCCGAGGGAATCAAACTGGGTAAGATCATTAAGATGATCGAGGAGCATAACAAATCCCTCGATATTGACACGTTTACGGTGCTCGGCGAGCTGCTGCGCGACGGAAAGACGCTAAAGCTCGCCGATTCCGAGCTGCCGTTTGCTATCCGTCTGTTTTTTAATACACAGCTCCGCGGTAAGGCGGCTCTTGTTACGCCGGTCAATGTGTCTGGTAGGGCGTTTGGACTGCTGGGTTTTGTGTGGAGCAAACAAAGCACTTTCGAGGATCATGACATAGCGTTGATCGAGGGCATTGCAGACCAAATAGGGACGGCCCTTGAACGCGACCAATTATCGACCGAGGTGATGAGGCTAAAAAGCGAACTACATCAGCGGCAAAGCGAGATCGTCGGCCAAGCTTCAACCATTCGGCGAGCGATCGAGCTGGGGCTCAACGTCGCGGATACCGGTACCACCGTCCTCATCCTTGGGGAATCCGGAACGGGAAAGGAATTGATCGCGAATTTGATCCATTACAACTCGGGACGCGAAGGGCGGCCCTTTGTAAAGATCAACTGCGGCGCGATACCTGAAACGCTCCTGGAGTCGGAACTGTTCGGACATGAGAAAGGCGCGTTTACCGACGCACGTACGCAAAGGCAGGGCCGATTCGAAGAGGCGAGCGGCGGCACATTGTTTCTGGACGAGATCGGCGAAATGTCCCTACAGGCACAGGTCCGGCTTCTGCGGGTGCTGCAGGACGGTGAATTTACGCGTGTTGGGGGCAAGCAGGTAATTAAGACAGACGTCCGCGTGATCGCCGCTACCAATTCAGACCTTGAAAAGGCCATCGAAAATGGCACGTTTCGAAAGGACCTTTTCTACCGATTATCGGTCTTTCCTATTTCATTGCCGCCCCTTCGTACGCGTGTGGAAGACATCCATTTGCTTGTCTTTCACTTTCTCGAGGGCTACAAGGAAAAGACGGGCCGGTTCGTGTCCGGGATTTCAAAGGAGGCTTTGCGGGCGCTCGTCAACTACGATTGGCCGGGTAACGTTCGGGAACTTGAGAACGCGATCGAAAGGGCAGTGATAATAGCATCGGGACGGCAGATCGAACTCGACGATCTGCCCGAATCTATCAGTCGCAGCGCTGCCCAGGCAAATGCGCACGCTCGTCACGAACGCGCGGCCGCGGCCGGCGAGGGCCGCGGAATAGGTATCGAGGTAGAGCTGCCGGCCGCGATGGACGAGATCGAAAAACAAGTTATCGAGGCTACGCTCGACTATACCGCCGGTGACAAATCTCGCGCCGCCCGGTTGCTCGGCATCGGCCGTAAAACACTCTATCGAAAGCTCGAGCAGTTCGATCTCGACCGCACATAAACCGTCATTTTATGGATGTCATCGTCGGCACAGCAGGGCACATCGACCATGGCAAGACCGCGCTCATCAAGGCGCTGACCGGTATCGATGCCGATCGGCTGCCCGAGGAAAAGCGCCGCGGCATCACGGTCGACCTGGGCTTTGCCGAGTCGATGACGGGTGACGTTCACTTCGGGTTCGTTGACGTTCCGGGACACGAACGATTTGTTAAGAATATGCTCGCCGGCGTCAGCGGCATCGATATCGTTATGCTCGTGATCGCGGCGGACGAGGGCGTGATGCCGCAGACCCGGGAGCATTTTGATATTTGCCGGTTGCTGGGCATACGATCAGGGATCGTCGTTCTCACAAAAACGGATCTGGCGGAGGCGGATGTCCTGGAACTCGCGAAAATGGAAGCCGCGGAACTTGTCGCGGGGTCATTTCTGGACAAGGCGCCGGTGATCGAAGTGAGTTCGAGAACGGGCAGAGGAGTGGATGAGCTCAAGGCAGCGCTCGTCGCGGCTACCCTTCGGCTGCCAAAAAAGATTGATCGGACCGTAATGCGTCTGCCGATCGACCGCAGCTTTTCCGTAAAGGGTTTTGGCACGGTGGTCACTGGCACGCTTTCCTCGAGCAGCATCTCAGAGGGTGCGGAACTGGCCATTTCACCGGACGGCGATCTGGTTCGTGCTCGGGGCCTGCAGACTCACGGGCGATCGGCCGCGGAGGTTACCGCCGGACAACGCGTAGCCGTCAATCTGGGCGGCATCGATCATTCAAGCGTGATTCGCGGCATGGTCCTTACAGAGCGTGACGTGCTCCGGCCGACACAGATCCTCGACGCCCGCGTAGAGGTACTGGCCGGTGCCGCGAAACCTTTGCGGACAAGGCAGCGTCTGCGTATTCACATCGGAACGGTCGAGGCGTTGGCGCGGGTTCAAGTGCTGAACGCGGAAGGCTCGGTCGCTCCGGGCAAAAAAGATTTGATTCAGATAAGGATCGAGGTGCCAGTGACGGCGGTCCCGGGCGAAAGGTTCATCGCCCGCAGCTATTCGCCGCAGATAACGATCGCGGGCGGCATCGTGATCGATACGTTTGCCGCAAAACACCGGCGTAAGGACATTGAGGCATCACGTATGCAGCTGCTGGCGCTCATGTCGGCCCATGATGAGCTGGCCCAAACGGTATTTCTCCATATTTCCGGAGCCGGGGGAGCGGGGTTAAGCTATTCCGAACTCCAGGCACGGACAGGGTTGCGCAGAGAGTTCCTTTCGGACGCTATCGATGCAGGCGTTACGGGACGAAAGATCGTCGCGGCGGGTGAAAGGTACATTACGCGTCAAGATCTGGACCGTCTATGCACCTCGGCTCTGACGATCATAGGCGAGTTTCACAAGCAAGAGCGGCTGGCGAAGGGTATCTCACGCGACGCCCTCGCTGCGAAAGGCTTCAAACATCTGCCGCCCGAGATATTTCACACGTCGCTTGCGGAGTTGCAGGAAAAGTGCCTCGTCATAGCCGAACGCGAGATCATCCGCCTTGCCTCACACCATACAGATCTGCCGCCCGCCGAGGCGGAGTTGGGGAGAAAGATCCTGGCAAAGTATGAGCAGCTTGGCCTTGAGGTAACTAAACTCGGAGACGCCCTCGCCGAAACAACCGCCGGAACCGCATTTGCACCGAAAGACGTTCGACGGGTATTTCAGACGTTTGTCGAGTCAGGTGAGATCGTTAAGGTTACGGACGAGTTCTATTTTGCAAAAGGGATCATCACCAAACTCATCGGCGATCTGCGCGGGTTTGCGGCAAGCTCCGGCGACCGCCTGATCGACGTATCCAAATTTAAGGACATCGCCGGTGTGTCACGTAAATATGCGATCCCGCTGCTCGAGTATTTTGACCGGGAACGAATAACACGCCGGGCGGGCGATAGAAGGCTAATATTGTAGTGCGAAAGTTCTTAACTGCGCGATGGCAGGACCTAATTATGATCAATTATGAGGTTCCCCGATCTCTGCTTGAGTCGCGGCTGCCGATCGGGACTGAGCTCGATCTCGAAGATGGCAGATGTTATGTCAGCCTGGTCGGCTTTATGTTTCTCGACACCCGTGTTCTTGGCATCCCCATCCCCTTTCACGTCAATTTCGAAGAGGTCAACCTGCGTTTTTACGTCGTCCGGCAAACTGCCGGCGAGACCCGCCGCGGTGTTGTTTTTATTAAGGAGATCGTGCCGCGGTCCGCGATCGCCGCAGTTGCATGTCTGCTCTACGACGAGCCTTATGTCGCTGCGCCGATGTGGAACTATAGGAACGACGACCGGGTCGAATATGGATGGTCGACCGGCCGGGCCGCCAACTCGATAAAGGCAGGCCGCGGTGCGAAGATCGGTGTTCCGGAGGATGGATCGCATGCGGAGTTCATCATCGAACATTATTGGGGCTACACCCGTCGAAAAGGATCACGCACCGACGAATACAAGGTCGAGCATCCGAAATGGGACCTTTACGAGACCCTCAACGTCGAGATCGATGTTGATTTAAGCGGCGAGTACGGTGAGGAGTTTGCGTTTCTGCGACGGGCAGATCCCTATTCGGTGCTGCTTGCCCGCGGCTCCGAGATCGCTGTCTATAAGGGAGCAAAGATCGCTGACTGATTCATATGCCCTCCCACCGTTGCGATATCATGCGTTTTGCGTAAAACTCGATCTACTATGATCATCGGAATCGTAGCAATAGCGAAAAACTACGCTATCGGCAAAGACGGCAAATTGCCGTGGCATCACAGCGCCGATTTAAAGTTTTTTAAGCAAACGACCACAGGGAATACGATCGTGATGGGATCGAACACATGGCGATCGATCGGCCGGCCGCTGCCGGGGCGTCTAAATATAGTTCTTTCACGTTCCGCTGCGTTCGAGACATCTTCCGGGATTATAAAGCTTGGCAGCACCGATGAGGTCACGGCCCTCGCGGAATATGTAGCAGGGGACGTGTTCATCATCGGCGGTGCCAAGATCTTTTCGGCGTTCGCCGACGCGATCGAGCGATGGATCGTAACTGTCGTGCCTGACGAGGTTGAGGGAGCAGACACATCTATGCCTTCAAATTTTCTTGACGGGTTCGAAGTGGATGAGACCGCGGAGCTCGGCGGCGATCTGACCGTAAAAATCCTGCACCGAAAATAAACCTGTTGTAGAATTATCGGAAAACAGGTGCTGGAGGAAAAACGTATGATGGGCGGACGAACATGGGACGAGTGGATCGAGGAATACTCCGATGGCCATCAGCACCCGGTAAATAAGCTCATGCACAAGTTCGGCATACCGATGATCGCGGTCGCGATATTGCTCGTGCCCGTTTCGTTTTTTGTCGGCGGCATGGGGCAGATAGCGTTGGGGCTATTTGTTTTCGGCTGGATACTTCAATTTGTCGGGCACTACTTTGAGGGCAAGCCGCCGGAGTTTATGAAGGACTACCGCTTTCTCTTTGTCGGGCTGAGATGGTGGTTCAAGAAAGTGTTCGGCTAAAGCATACTAATCAATTTTAGACCCATATTTTCTTTCACGTATTTTCTTGGTGGATCAATCTCTCATCCTAGCTCTGGATATCGGCACGTCAAGCATTCGTGGTGCCCTCTACGACATCAAAGCTGAACCTATTGCCGATACGGCATACCGACTTGATCGATCACTGGATATCACTCCAGAAGGGGGAGCCGAGATCGATGCTGATGAAGCTGTCGAACAAGTTGCTGCGGTTATCGACGGTGTTCTCGAGCGCTCTAAGGAGGTAAGAGGAGATATAATATCTATCGCATCCTGCTCGTTCTGGCATAGCCTGGTCGGTGTTGACAAAACTCGGAAACCCACGACAAAAGTGCTTGGCTGGGCTGACACGCGAAGTAGTGTTTGTGTTAATTTACTTCGAAACGCTCTTGATGAAGACGAGGTCCACAATCGTACTGGCGCTCATATACATTCCAGTTATTGGCCCGCAAAGCTGTCGTGGCTCAGCAGGGAGTTTCCTGACATGTTTGTAGGAACTTTACAGTGGCTTTCGTTCAGTGATTATCTCGCTCTCAAATTATCGGGCAACGCTGTGACAAGTGTTTCCATGGCATCGGGAACCGGCATATTCGATATAAGGAAATGTAGGTGGGACACCGAACTGCTAGACCATCTCAATATCAAACCTGAAAACCTACCTATGATCGCTGAGGGTTCATTGGAAAATTTCAAATTGGAACCCGAATTTGTAGAACGTTGGCAAAGGCTCAAGGACAGCGTGTGGCTTCCAGCGATAGGTGACGGTGCTGCCGACAATATTGGTTCGGGGTGCACTACTAGCACCGAGGCAGCTCTTATGATCGGCACATCAAGTGCTATTCGCGTTGCGTATCGTGGTGAACCTCCTGAAAGGATTCCAAGAGGTCTATGGTGCTATCGTATCGACCGAGAGCGCGTCATTATCGGCGGTGCTCTCTCAGATGGCGGCGGGTTATACGAATGGATAAAGAAGACTTTCAATCTGCCCCACGATGCCGAAGAACGGATCTCCAGTCGTAAACTCGGCGAACATGGTTTGGTCTTCCTGCCATACATCGCCGGCGAACGAAGTCCTGGTTACAACCCATATGCGCGGGGCGGTATCTTCAATCTGACATCAACTACTGAGGCAATCGATATTTTGCAGTCTGCGTTCGAGGCGGTCGGGTATAAATTTCGCGAACTCTTTGAACTGCTTTCGACGGTAGTAACCGTTAAAAAGATCGTCGCCTCAGGAGGTGCTCTTCGAGAGTCACCCGCGTGGAAAGGAATCATCGAAGATATCCTTAGCTTCGATCTCATGCTGAGCGGCATCGAGGAACCATCGTCGAGGGGCGCTGTTTTGCATGCGATGGACTATATTGGGCGAGATAGAAACATTGAAAGATTTGAGTTAAAGTGAACCCGTGTGCGTGTTCGATAAGTTTGACCAGCTCAATGTATAAAACGGACATCAAGACCTGCGATATGCCAAACATGCGAAAGCTGGTAAGCATTATGATTGTGTCTTTTGCGGGCGCCGTTCTCGTCGCCGGACAAACGGACGTTAAGACTTGTCCCAAGGCATTGGTTACAGCCGAGCGCGACACGTTGGTGGCGGGAGACTCGGCCCATTTTGTGGCGATGGTTGATACCGATCCTTCCCCAGATGGTTACGAATTTAGCTGGGATGTTTCGCTGGGTCCAATCGTTGAGGGACAAGGCACGCCTAAGATCGTCGTGTCAACAAGAGCGGACTTTGGCGGTAGATCTGTTGTGGCGACCGTCAATATCAAGAAAGTTACTAACGGATGTTCTACCAGCTCGTCAGCGACTATTCAGGTCATCACAATAGAGAACATTGATCCAGATTATTATGGGCGGTTAGACTGGCATGAAATTCAGGCGCTCATTGATAATTATTTTGTTCAGCTCAATATCAAATCATCGCACAGATTATTACTAGCCTTAGAATTCGACCAAACCGACAGTTATAAAGACAAATTACTTCGCGTCAAGGCTATTGTTCATGCCATAAGACGTCGGAACTTCGATGCAACACGCGTTACGCTCGCAATCGCAAAAAAGCCTACAAAACATGAATATCGCCCCTATTTGGTTTTGCGAGGAGCACGAAATCCTTTAGATCCGAACGAATTTATTTTCATCGAATGTGAAAAATTACTTAAAAACATAAAGGCCGCGTTCCCAGAAAAGTTAACAAAACCCCATGAAAAATAAAATTGATCTCGATCAACTCTGCATCAACACCATTCGCACGCTATCGCTGGACGCTGTTCAAAAAGCGAAGTCGGGGCATCCGGGGTTGCCGTTGGGCATGGCTCCGGCGGCCTATGTACTTTGGACAAAGTTCATGCGGCACAACCCTAAGAATCCTAAGTGGTTCGGCCGCGACCGGTTTTTGCTCTCGGCCGGCCATGGCTCGATGCTGATCTACAGCTTGCTGCACCTGACGGGTTACGATCTGTCGATGGACGAATTAAAACGTTTTCGTCAGCTTCATTCAAAAACTCCGGGACATCCTGAGAACATCCTTACCCCCGGTGTAGAGGTCACGACCGGGCCTTTGGGCCAGGGGTTTGCTAATGGCGTGGGAATGGGTATCGCCGAGGCTCATCTCGCCGCCAGGTTTAACAAGCGCGGCTTTCCGGTGGTCGATAATTTTATATATTGCATCTGCTCGGACGGCGATCTCATGGAGGGCGTCAGCTCTGAGGCAACTTCGATCGCCGGGCATCTCAAGCTTGCCAAACTTATTTACCTCTACGACGATAACCAGATCACGATCGACGGTTCGACAGATCTGGCGTTTACCGAGGACCGCACCAAAAGGTTTGAGGCCGCCGGGTGGCATGTTCTTGAGGTCGCGGACGGCAACGATCTGAAGGCTATCGAGAATGCTATTCGCACTGCACAAAAGATCAAAGACAAGCCCAAGCTGATCCGTATCAAAACGATCATTGGGTTTGGCATGCCAAAACAGGGAACGTCCAAAGCGCATTCCGACGCACCAGGCGACGAAGCGGTTGCGCAGACCAAACGAAATCTCGGCTGGCCCGACGACAAGTTCTTTTACATTCCCAAGGAGGCCCTTAACCACTTCCGCTCTGCCGTAAAAACCGGCGCCAAACTCGAGAAAGAGTGGAACGGCATGGTTAAGAAGTACGAAAAGGCCAACCCCGAGATCGGAGCTTCGTTCCATGCGATCCGCAGCGACAAATTACCCGAGGGTTGGGAAAAAAGCCTGCCAAAATTTGAGGGTGTCGAGTCCAAGGCTACCCGGGCATACAGCGGCGAAGTGATAAACGCTATCGCGGATGCTCTGCCTAATCTGATTGGCGGTTCGGCGGACCTCAAACCGTCCAACAACACATATATCGAGTCGTCAGGCGGAATGCAGGCGGGCAAATACGAGAATCGCAACATTCACTACGGTATTCGCGAACACGGAATGGGCGCGGCCATGAACGGAATGACCCTGTACGGCAGCGTTATCCCGTTCGGCGGGACATTCCAGACTTTTTCCGACTATATGCGCCCCGCCATCAGGCTCGCTGCTCTGTCAAACATCCAAACGATCTTTGTGTTTACACACGATTCGATCGGTCTTGGCGAAGACGGGCCTACACACCAATCGGTGGAGCACCTGGCCGCCATGCGGGCTATACCGAACCTGGCCGTCATACGCCCGTGCGACGCACACGAGACACGCGAGGCATGGCGTGCAGCGATAACACGTCTGGACGCACCAACCGCGTTTGCTCTCTCGCGGCAAAAGGTCGCGCTGATCGACCGTAAAAAGTTCGGCGATGCAAAGGGCCTGCATAAGGGGGCCTATATCCTCGCCGAGGCTGAGACGAAATCAGGAAAAGCATCAGCTCCGAAGCTGATAATTATTGCAACAGGTTCTGAGGTCGGCCTTGCAATGGAAGCCCGCGAACGACTCAACGCGGAAGGCACACCGACGCGAGTGGTGTCGATGCCGTGCTGGGAGTTTTTTGACGCCCAATCGGCCAAATACAGAGATGAGGTATTGCCCGCCAAGGTAACAGCACGCCTGGCGATCGAGGCCGGTGTTTCACAGGGTTGGCACAAATACGTAGGCTCTGCCGGTGATATACTCGCCGTCGACCGCTTTGGTGCGTCGGCACCAGCGGAAGATGTATTTCGAGACTACGGTTTTACTGTTGAAAATGTGATCAAGAAAGCACAAAAGTTGGTTTAGTTCTGTTCGCGTTGATAGTCGCGATCAAGAGAGTGTCTTCAATACCGTATACGATTCGATACACCCGAATACAACCTCATATTTTGCCATCAGCCTTGAGCTTTGCTAACAGTGTTTCGTAGGAAACGATGGGTTCCGAGGCCCTCGTCGCGAATGCATTCAAATCCTCTTGATCTTCTCGCAGTACGGCGCGAAGCGAATCATTGACTATGTCTGAGATAGTCCGATTTGTGTAGACAGATTTCAGACGCACAGCCCGATGAAGTTCCGGTTCCAGATAGATAGTCGCTCGTTTTAGATTTGCGGCCATACCCTGATCCTAACAAGAAAAACGTCAAGACGTTTTAAAGAGGTGGCCAATCTCGGTTCGCCCCGGGCGCCAATATGATCGGCTGGCCTAATCCGAGGCTCTCGCTTTGGGCGTGGGGCGGATTCTTCCGATACTTGGAACAGACTGTTATATTACTCACTAGATGAGCGTTTACGACGAACTAACAGATAGTCAACAATTTGCCTGTCGCGTGATCGCCGATCACGCCCGGTCGACTGCGTTTGCGATCGCCGACGGCATACTGCCCGGCAATGAGGGGCGCAACTATGTACTCCGCAAGATAATGCGGCGTGCGATCTATCACGGACGGGAACATCTGGGGCTAAAGGATGCGTTCTTTTACAAGGTATGCGATTTTGTGGTCGGTGGGATGAATGAGGCCTATCCCGAACTTGAAACGCAGCGCGAGTTTATCGGCAAGATGGTGCGGGTCGAGGAGGAGCGGTTTGGCAACACCGTTACCGTCGGCCTCACGAGACTCAATGATCTAGGGCTGTCGGCGGACACCCTGGCGGATGACACCTTGTTTCTCTCGCTCGGAAAGCTCTACGACACATATGGGACACCGCGTGACCTGATCCGTGTTTTTCTCGAGGAGAAGGGGCTCGAGTTTGGCGAAGACGAATTTGACGATCGGTTTGACGCGGCGCTTCAGGAGCTGCAAAAACAGTCCGGCGTGGGCCACACCGAACGCAAATCCCAGATAAGCCCGCTTTATGCAAAGCTGCTCGACAAGGTCGGGGCAAATGAGTTTCACGGTTATGACGCGACGCAGATAACCGACGCCCGGGTCGTGGCGGTTTTAGACTGCGACGCTGAGATCGGCGCGCTCGAGGCCGGTTCGCAGGGCAGCGTTGTCCTTGACCGCACGCCATTTTATGCGGAGGCCGGCGGACAGGTCGGGGATACCGGGGTTATGATCGGCGGTGCGGATACACGGGCCGTGGTTGCCGACACTTATTCACCCGTCAGCGGGCTGATCATCCATAAGGTCACAGTTGAAAAGGGCTCGATCAAAGTCGGCGATGAGATAACAGCGACCGTTGATGCTGAAAAGCGCGATTCGACCCGCCGAAACCACACCGCGACGCACCTTGTCCATGCCGCGCTGCGTGAGGTTTTGGGAACGCATGTGAAACAGGCGGGGTCGGTCGTCGCACCCAATTACCTGCGGTTTGACTTTACGCACTACCAACCGCTAAACGCGGCGGAGATACGCGAGATCGAAGACCTCGTTAACCGGCACGTGCTCGAAAATCATCCTGTCAATACGAACGTGATGGCTATCGAAGAAGCGATGCACGGAGGGGCTATGGCTCTGTTCGGTGAGAAATATGGTGCGGACGTCCGCGTACTGAGCGTGGGCGACGGGATCTTTTCTAAAGAGCTGTGCGGAGGGACGCACGTTCGTGCCACGGGGGACATCGGGGCGTTCAAGATCATGTCCGATGAGGCGATCGCATCGGGTGTTCGCCGCATCAGGGCGATCACGGGCCTCGATGCGTTCGAACGCTTTCGCGAGGACGAACTGCTGATCGACCGCTCGCTCGCTGCCTTAAAAACGCAACGCGACAACCTTCCCGCCGCTATCGAACGTCTGCAGGACGATCTGAAACGAACCCGTAAGGAAATGGACGAGCTAAAGCTAAAGATCGCGACCGGATCGATCGGCGGCGGTTCGTCTGAGTCGAATGGCGACGAGGCCCGCGACATAGCTGGCATAAGGGTGA
Organism: Pyrinomonadales bacterium; assembly: GCA_038323125.1. GTDB lineage: Bacteria > Acidobacteriota > Blastocatellia > Pyrinomonadales > Pyrinomonadaceae > OLB17. Next base: position 2,147 of record JBBQGO010000003.1, on the reverse strand, counting down.
TGGGCAAGGTCGTCGAGGGCCTCGATGCAAACGGTACCCGACAGCTTTCAGACACGCTGCTCTCAAGGCTAAAGTCAGGTGTGGTTGTTCTCGGACGCAGCGACGAGGGCAAGGTCGGGATCATTGTGCGCGTGTCGAACGATCTGACCAGCAGGGTAAAGGCCGGTGACGTCATCCGCGAGATCGCCCCGATCGTCGGCGGACGCGGCGGCGGTAAACCCGATATGGCCGAGGGCGGCGGCACCGAGCCCGGCAAGCTCGCCGAAGCCATTGAAGCGAGTTACCGAGTGATCGAGAAAATGCTGCAATAGCGATCTTTTGCCACAGATAATTGGGGTTTGTGTTAACCTTTCGCTGATCTTATTATGAGCGCCGTATTTTCCATTTCAGCCGAGACCGGCGAGATCGTCTCGTACGATCCCGCCACGGGTGATGAGGTCGGCCGCGTTCCACAGGCGACCGAGTTGGATGTAAAAGCAGCCGTCGAACGTGCCCGTGTCGCATTTGGATCCTGGAGAGCGACTTCGTTTGACGAGCGGTCGGCATACATCATGCGGGCCCGTGAGGCGATCCTTGCGCAGATGGATGAGATCGCAAGCCTGATCTCTGCCGAGTCAGGAAAGCCTGTGGCTGAGGCTCTGTCGATGGAGATCGCACCCGTTCTCGACCTGATGCAGTACTTTGCGCGGAACACGGAAAAGATGCTGCGCCCCGTTAAGATAGGCATCGGGCTTTACGCTCTGATGGGCCGCACGTCGCGGGTCGTCTACCATCCGCTCGGCGTTGTTGCTATTATCCCCGCCTGGAATTACCCCTTTTCAATACCCCTCGGCGAAGCCGTGATGGCCCTGATGGCGGGTAACACCATCGTTATCAAACCTTCTGAACTAACACCCATGGTCGGACTGAAGATCGGCGAGATCTTCGAAAAAGCAGGGCTGCCTGAGAACTGTGTTCAGATTCTCTCGGGCGGCGGTGAAGCGGGTGCCGCCCTCGTCGACGCAGCTCCGGACAAGATAATGTTTACCGGAAGCGTGGCGACAGGGAAAAAGATCGCCGCGGCGGCGGCAAAGAATCTCACTTCCGTCGTCCTCGAACTCGGCGGCAAGGACCCGCTGATCGTCTTTGAGGACGCAGATCTCGATCTCGCCGCCGGGGCTGCCGTATGGGGTGCATTTTGCAACTCTGGACAGTCGTGTTCGTCGGTCGAGCGGCTCTATGTGCATGAGTCAGTGGCGGAAGAACTGACACGCAAGATCGTTGAAAGAACACGTGAGCTTAAGCAGGACAGCGGCGACAAGGCAACAACTTCGATCGGCGCGATGTCGTCAGAGCGCCAGATCAAGATCGTCGAGGACCATGTCGAGGACTTTCGAGTCAGCGGCGCAAACATCGAGACAGGCGGGCGCCGCAACCCTGACATGGAGGGTCTGTTCTACGAACCTACCGTGATCACCAACGTCAATAACGATATGCGGGCGATGCGCGAAGAAACCTTTGGCCCGACGCTGCCTATTGCTACATTTACCACCGAGGACGAAGCTATCCGCCTCGCGAACGATAGCGAATTCGGCCTGACCGCTAGCGTCTGGACGCGTGACCGGGCACGAGGCGAACGCGTGGCCGAACAGATCGAGGCGGGCTCGGTCTGCGTTAACGAGGTGCTCTATACGCACGGCATCGGCCAGACGCCCTGGGGCGGCTTCAAGAACAGCGGCCGCGGCCGGACACATGGCCGCGAGGGCCTGATGGAACTCGTCCAGCCACAGCACATCCATGTCAATCGCCTGTCACTGTTGCCCGACACCTGGTGGATGCCGTATTCGCCCATAGCGGTCGAAACCTTTCGCGGCTTTGCAACAAGGTTCGCAACCGGTTCTGTTTTGAGAACAGCGGGCCTCTTACCCCTACTGTGGCGCCGTATCAAAGAATTGCGAAGTAAAAGCGGCGAGTCTCGTTAGTTTTTACATCAAACTAACAAGGTAATTATATGATCAAGCGGTGTTTGACGTTATTTTTCATCTGCACACTATTCGCGGCGGCCTATATACCGGCCCCGGGACAGGATAGTGCACCGAGGGCGCGGCCCACCGTCGGCCTCGTTCTAAGCGGCGGCGGTGCCCGTGGTTTCGCTCATATCGGGGTCC
>JBBQGO010000002.1:0-23285 GCA_038323125.1 Pyrinomonadales bacterium | reverse complement strand
CGGCCGTTTGTTTATGTCGAATGGATTTGGAGGTTCGACGGGGGAGGCCTTAGCGACCGGTTCGGGTTTTACTTCAACCACATCCTCACCGCCTTCGTCCTCCGTTTCAGGGGTTCCGGCCACAGCGTCGGGATCGGGGGTGGGTTTCGGGCCAACGACGACGCGGCCGGCGCGCGACTTTCTCGGAGGCCGGGGGCTCGTCGGAGTCGAATTAAAGCCCTTCGGGAGGCCGCCGTCGACTACATTTGGGTTAGCGTTAGGGATATTTGGCGTAGTATCGAAAAGGGTGCCGCCCTGAGGCTTGGTTATCGGGATGCCTGACGGAATGCCGGGTATGCCAGAGGTAAACTCGAGATCGTCAACCGATCCGAGCATCGAATAGTCAGGCTCGGGATTTGCGATCTGAAAATAGCCGTCAGGGTACGAAAGCGGCGGCGTAACACCGCTGACATCGACATAAGTGATCTCGGCATCGCCCAAGTCGGTACTGTCATATACCGCGTCGATGTAATCGCGATCGGTGCCAAAGAGGGCTGTGCCCACATAGACTGCATCCAAAACCTGGCATACACGGCCTACAAACGGGCTGTCGCAACCCTTCATTGTTAGCAGAGAGGTCTGGGCGAAAACGAGGACGGCCAGTACATTCACTGCAGCCGAGACGGACACGATCTTGTATAACCTCGACGATCGTTTCCACCCCTTGATCTCGTAATCGTAAAAAAGATCGCCCTCGCCCATCGGAGTTGCGACCGGTTTTTGTTCGTATAATGACTGCTCAGACATAAATATAAGACCCGCGTTCAAACTCTCAGCCGATAATGCTTGCCGTGAAAAATTTAGACGCTTTGCCCGCACAAAACGTTGCGAAGCAAAAAAAGCATTTTAGCACCTCGGCAAAGCATTTGAAAAGAATAGACTTTCAACCACCAAACCTCTAACATTTCGGGTTATGCGACGTAAGCAGAACCGCAGCGGCCGGCGAAACCGGCCTTCGTCCACAAAGACACGCCCACAGGGTGAACGAAGAGATAAACGAGGAATTGCAGGAGAAAGTTCCGCCCCCCGCGTGGCTCCTGTTCAGACGCCGCGTCAGATCCGGGCCGTCGAGCGATTGCTGTCAGGGATCGGTATTCCCGAGTCCCGGCCGTTCAAACCCGATCCATTTCAGATCGAGGCCCTCGATGCGATCGAGAAACAGGATGTGCTGGTAACCGCCCCGACCGGGAGCGGCAAAACATGGATAGCCCGCGAGGAGATTCGCCGCCTATTGGCCGATGGCAAACGCGCATGGTACACAACGCCGCTCAAGGCACTGACAAACTCGAAATATACCGAGTTTTCCATTGAGTTCGGTGCCGAGAACGTAGGCATACTAACCGGTGACAGGAAAGAGAACAGTGGTGCTCCGCTGATAGTCGGAACGACCGAGATCTATCGCAATCAGTTATTTGACGCTCTCAGAGATGGAGATCAGGTCCGGACGGATTTTGTGATCCTGGATGAGGCCCACTACCTCTCGGACGAAGACCGCGGCCACGTGTGGGAAGAAGCTATCATTCTCTCGCCCCCGAGGATCAGGCTTTTGCTGCTGTCGGCGACAGTCGGCCGGGCAGACGAGTTTGCGGCCTGGATCGAAGAGGTTCGCGGCGGCAAGGTGCGGGTAATCAAGGCAGGCCCGCGTCCTGTGGAACTGCGGGCCGCTTATCTCTCCGTCGATGCTCAGTTGTTTCCCCTGTTCGATGAGGAGGGGAAATACAACCGCGATCTGGATAGGTTTACTCGGCAACGGTCTGAGGGGTATAGTCCGCAGCGGCGGAGATGACAAAAGCTTTGCTGCCCTACTTACTCGCGAGCAATATATCGATATCACTCTGCGGCACAAGCAGATCCATAACCACATCGCTGCCGCGGACATTCAGCTTCGCATTGCTGAGCATCCGTCCGTAAACCTGCTGATCCGCACGTTTGGAACCACCGAGAAATATCTTTCCGATGAGCTGCAGGCCCTCGACAGTATCCTTGAGTTCGGTCGCCTGCGTCGCTTTCTTGGTGCGGGCCGCTATCTGTAAACTGGCACCGGCCGCCGCAACATCCAGCGAGCCCGATACATGTTGGATCGAATCGATGTTTGCACCGAGAGCGTCGTTATCGAGCGGCAGCATCTTCGACATTCCGCCGACGGGGATAATTGCAAAGCTCATTACGGCCATTTCTTTGCCCGTGAGAAGACCGCTGAGAACGGGCGAGATACGAGCAGTCCCCTCGATCGTTTCCCGTACACGGCCGATAGTGCCAAGGACGATTGTATTACTGTCCAGCTCGGTAACGGCGATCTCGTTTGAGAGTCCCTTTAGGCCCTTATCGATCATAGTGGCCAGCTTTGAATTGCTTGTGGCGATCACCGTTTTCTGGATGACCTCCTTTGGCGATATGACATAGACGGTTCTTGTACCGATCTTTTCCTCACGATATGTTCCGCTCGATGCGAGTTTGGCGACCGGGATCATTGCCGAGGAGCTCATATTGCCGCTTGCGATCACGACGGGCTCAAAATCTATCTCGGTAGGTGTGACCTGCTTCATTGCCACACCAACGGCGATCTGTTCGAATTTGCGAAGATCGATGCCCGTACGGGTTTCCATCGACGCGATCTTTGTCATCACTTCGCTCAGCATCGGCTGGTTGGCGGAAAGGACCTTTGGTAAGGCGTCGTCAAAAAAACGCTTTGCATCGAAAACCGCGATGCCATCCGAAGCAGGAAGCATAGCGACCAAGCGGGCAGAGCGGGCATTTTTCGCCTTGGAGCCGGGTGTATCGGCGAAAGTCACGGCGCCCATGTTGAATAACAAAACCGCTGCCGCGGCCAAAGTAAATAGTTTGGTTCTCATGTCGTTTTACCTCAAACAGATATTGGAAGACGTTTCTAACGATAACAGATGCCCCAATGTTCGTTAATAGTTTGCTTTAAATCGGATGTGGAAAAGACCGGCCTTTCAATATACACGATGCGGAACTGAGAATATTGAGTAAATGCGATCAAGCATCAATAGCCCCGGCATTTTCGGCGTCCACGTTCGTTTTGCCACCCTTAACTACCTCAAACTCGAACCGCAGTTCTTTTCCGCGGATCATATAGGAAAGATATTGCTCCCAAAACTTTCGGAGAAAGCGTAGGCCCCGGACTTTTTGATCGAGATTAACGAGGATCTCGAAACCGAGAGCACGCCAGAGCCCGAGCAGCGAAACATAGCAATACACAGGCTTTAGCTGTACATCTGTATAGAAATCAAACACCCGACGTTCCGCTATGAACGTATTGAACGTATACGAATTTATATGGTTTCGATGGGTCGGGTCGTTTGCCCAGTCGGGGTTCGTATAGTGAGGCGTGAGCAGCTTGATCCGTCCGCCCGGGCGTGTGACGCGATGTAATTCGCCCATAAACGCCATCACATCGGGCACGTGCTCAACCACATGATTGGATACGACCATGTCGAACTCATTATCGGGGAACGGATATGGCAGATCGCCAAGATCGTGAATGACGTCGGCACCGGTACGCGGATTGTTGTCCAATCCGATCGCACCTTTAGTTTTATTGGCCCCGCAGCCGACATCGAGGATCTTGGTCATCGGAATAAGCTAAGTTAAAACGTGAAAAAGTGGAAATGTGAAAAGGCGAAAAAGTGGATGACGCTCAACGGCCCTCAATCATTCCACTCTTTCACTTTTCAACTTTTGCATTTTTTTGCCGCCTCTCGCTCAAGTAAAAGTGCCACAGCAGTCGCGCGGCGACGGATCTGTACGGCCGCCATTTCTCAGAAATTGCGACAAACTCATCAGAGCCGGGCCGCCGACCGGCGCCAGTTAGTTGCTGATACGCGGCGTGAAGGGCGATATCACCCTTTGGCATAACATCTGGCCTTAGCATTGCCATCAATAGATAGATATCACTCGTCCATTCGCCTACGCCTTTTAGTTTGATCAGTTCCGCCTTCACCTCCGCATCCGGCAAATGGTGCAGACCGTCTAGTGCGACCCGCCCCTCTAACACTGCCTCAGACAAGTGCCGGGCATAAGCAGTTTTTTGCCGGCTAAAACCTATCGTTCTTAGCTCCGCATCGTCAAGTTTGAGCAATGCGGTAGGCGCGACATCGCCGACATACAGAGTGAGCTTGTCAAAGCACGCCTTAGCCGACGCGAGCGATACCTGCTGCTCTAAAATAATATTGAGCAGCGTGCCAAAACCCGGCGCCCGATCCCACAGCGGCGGTGTCCCGTAGGTGTTGTGAACGTGTGCCAGATGAGGGTCGCGACCCGCTAGGTCACGACACATGCTGTCAATATTCATTTTACTGACTGTGCTTGTCTTCATTGCTGGCGCTAAATGAATATCTCGAAACCGGGCACTTCGTTCAATCGATCTGGCAGCTGGTCTTTCGGACCCTTAGGAGGAAGTCTGCACCGCCGGTTCGGGAAAGATTATGACAACTATCGACGAAATGTGAAATGCTGGATACCGCGAACCAAGCCCTACCAGATTGACGGCACGGAAGACTCATCAAACTCGGATGCCTCTCCGTTCGGCAAGATGTGAAGGATACGATGAACGCCTTTAGCACGCACCATCGGCGAGAGCATGCCGACTCGGTGGCAGTTAGCACGCGGGATCTTGTGGTCTGAGAGCGGTTTTGATTCAGAACACATAATGGCCGTCCTCGCATCTGAGCCGATCTCGACGATGCGGTTAATACCCCATTCCAGAGCCTCGGGCTTGGGCTTATTCTTGCCGCCCGTCTCCGGTAGGTGTTCGTAGCCGATACCGTTTGTTCTAAGTAGGTCCGCCAGCACGAGCCCGTTGTACTGAGGCCAGCGCGAACGAGAAAACGCCCGCACATCGCATACAAATTCGATCTCGTACTTTTGCAAAAGCTCAAGGAAATAAGCAAAAGGATGCCGGCCATGGCCGATGGTGTGTATTTTGGGGTAGTTACTCGTCAACGATTACTGATAGCAAGAAGCCTCAAGCTGAAATAAAGCAAAAGTGGGAATCGAAGCAAAGAATACGATTCCAGTCAGTCCCCGACTTGATTACTTGATTAAATCATCGGGATGGGCCGGAGGAACATCGGGAACGGCAGCTAGAACGCGTTCAAATCCGACACGAGTATCACGCTTTCGGGCGCGTCTGCGCCAAGAGTTCGCTGACAGACATATTCATGCTTTTTGCAAGGGTTTCAAGCCTGACCTGTGACGAAGATGGTAGATCTACACTAACGGTACTCATAAACTTTTTAGGACATTCAGAAAATCACCCGGAAGTATTGCCTCAATGCCGAATAGTTCAATATTAACAAAATCTTTTACGTTATAGGTAACAATGAATTCAGCCTGAGCGGCAACCGCAAGTTCCAAAAGCATATCGTCATTTGGATCACGAAGAAATGGACGCCAGAGATAACTAATTCTTTGTGTCTCGGAGTGATCCAGAATGTGGTCAATGAAATTCAGCAGGTCAGAATCAGCGGCATTTGGTGGGCGCACGTCCGGCCTAAAGACAACGTCCAGATATTCATGATAGAGGGGATTAGATAATGCAGTGATAAATCGGTAAGACGGGATCATGCTAACAAGTGTAAAAGCCGCTCCGGTTCTGGAACGCAGTGCTGAAACAACTACATTTGTTTCGATCACGATTCTCATCCTTTGCCTGCAATGCCAATTTCTTTCACCGCATGTGGATCTTCCAGCGCCGAAAGGTCGCCCGGGTCTTCGCCGAGATAGGATGAGCGGATCACGCGGCGCATAACTTTGGCGTTGCGGGTTTTTGGCAGGGCCGAGACGAAATGTATTCGCGATGGGGTCAGCGGTTTGCCCATGTCGCGGGCGACGAGAGAACGAAGCTCCGAGGCCAAGGATGAAGGATGAGGGATGAAGGATGAATCCGCTGATTGTGATTCATCATTCATCATTCTGCCTTCATCATTCAGCAAACTCCTGCCTTCATCATTCAAAACCACGAATACCACCATTGCGGTGCCTTTTGCTTCGTCGGGGACGCCGATGACGGCGGCTTCGGTGACCTTGGGGTGGGCGACGAGGATGCTTTCGACCTCGGCGGGGCCGACGCGTTTGCCGGCGACCTTTAGGGTGTCATCCGACCGCCCGAGGATGAACCAGTGGCCGTCGTCGTCACGCATCGCCCAGTCGCCGTGTACCCAGATGTTTTTGAAGCGGCTCCAGTAGGTTTCGAGATAGCGTTCGTTATCCTGCCAAAACCCTCGTGCCATTCCTATCCAGGGTTGTTTTATGACTAGCTCGCCGACCTTACCGGGTTCTACGCTGTTGCCCTCTTCGTCGAATATATCGACGTCCATTCCCGGACAAGGTGCAGGGAACGAACACGGCTTTTGCGGCAGCAGCATGTTGCCCATCAGTATTCCGCCCGATATCTCGGTGCCGCCGCTGTAGTTGATGATCGGCAGCTTGCTGTTGCCCACGTTTTCAAATAGCCACCACCACGGCGCAGGGTTCCACGGCTCGCCGGTCGAGGCAAATGCGCGAAGAGAAGAGAGGTCGTGACGTTCGAACGGAGCACGGACACTCTTGTCCGATCCTGTTATGGTTAGGCTGTCGGAGCGGATAGGAGTGTCCTGGCTCCCTCCGGAGCCGGCACGGGGGTCAATGTTCTCGTCGGAGCGGACAAGAGTGTCCGCGGTCCGAGCGGAGCGGACAGGAGTGTCCGCGGTACCTTCGGCGGCGGCGAGGGCACGGATGAGCGTCGGCGAGATGCCGAGTATCTCGACCTTGTGTTTTGCACAAAACTCCCACATCCGGTCTGGTGTTGGGTAGTCGGGAGCACCGTCATAGATGCAGATCGTCGCACCGTTGATCAGCGCACCATAGATCAGCCACGGCCCCATCATCCATCCGATATCCGTATACCACGAGATGCGCGTGCCCTTGCCGACGTCCGTGCCGAACGCCATATCCTGCGCCGCCTTGATCGGGAAACTCGCGTGCGTATGCGCGATGCCTTTTGGCTTTCCGGTCGTACCGGAGGTGTAGAGGATGATGAGTGGGTCTTCGGCTGCGGTTTTTGCAGGAGTGCGTGCGTCACCCAAAAAAGCGAAAAGATCTCGATCGACGCCCCACTGGGCTAGATTTCTAGCACCAAAGACGTCCTTCTTAAGACGCTCGTGTTCCATTACGAAACCTTCGATTCCAAGTTCGGGGACCCCTTTTCCGCCGATCAATATTACGGATCTGATCGAAGCAACATTGGCAACCGCCCTTGCGGCCACCGTTAGCATATCTACTGACTTACCCCTACGACTCGTGCCAAAGCAGGTGAAGAGGGCTTTCGCTCCTACTGCTTCCATCCTGCTGGTTATCGCGTCGATGCCATAACCTGAGAAGACTGGAACCGCAATGCCGCCGATGCGATTGATCGCAAGCAAAGCGACGACCGTTTCCGGCAGCATTGGAAGATGTACGCCGATCGCGTCTCCATACCCAAGGCCGAGATCAACAAGAGTGTTTTCGCATGCAGTGACGTTATCCATCAACTGAACGTAACTGAGCGTTTTGCTGGCCCCGGCTTCCCCCTCCCAGATCACTGCCGGTTGGTCCCGCATCTCATCCGTTTGCCAGCGGTCGAGGCACATCTCGGTGATGTTCAGACCTGCATGGGGCACACTCCCTACCGGTCGTGTTTCTTCCTTTGTGCTTTCCGCCTCACTCTGCCGCGATGCAGGAGACTCTGTCGCGTCCGGTTCTGACATCTCTGCGTCTCCGTGTCTCTGCGGTGTAGTAAACCATTGGGGGAACTCGATCCCGTTGGTCGTGTCGAGCAGCTTTTCGTAGGGTGGGTCGAACTTGATATCTAGGAACTTCAGCACGTCAGCGGTGAACCGCTCGACGTCGTTGATGGAATACTGGTAAAGCTCATCCCAAGTCGAGACGCCGACCTGTTTCATAAATCGAGTGATCTGGGCCCGTTCGATGACTTCGGGCGACGGTGTCCAGGCGATGGGTTGGTCTTCGAGAAGATTTTTGTCGTTCATTATCGAAACCATCTTACCGCAGAGACGCTGAGACGCAGAGGACGGAGCCAAAAATAAAAATGCATTTCTTATCTTTTCGTCTCTGCCTTTCTGCGGGTGAGAATCATTTTGACGCCGGCGATGGAATACTGATACAGATCACCATGTTGAGACGCCATTCTTACCGCAGAGACGCTGTGACGCAGAGGACGGAGCCAAAAAGAAAAATGCATTTCTTGTCTTTGCGTCTCTGCGTCTCTGCGGTGAAAATCATTTTATGGCCGCAGATCCTTTGGCGATCAGACTTCCAGACAACCTCTTTGCCGGCAAGACGGCGATCGTGACGGGTTCGTCGCGCGGTGTCGGTCGTGCGACTGCTTTGCGACTCGCTGAGGCGGGAGCGAATGTAGTCGTCAATTACCTCAGCAATGATGCCGAGGCGCTTGAAACTGTTGAGATGTGTAAGGACAAGGGCGTGCAGGCGATCCTGGTTAAAGCCGACGTTTCTGAGTTTGCCGGTGCGCAGGAGATCGCAAAGCAGACGCTGGCGGCGTTTGGCCGTATCGATCTTCTTGTATGCAATGCGGGTGTATGGGATGGTGCGCCGATCGAAGACCTGAGCGAAGAGCTGTGGAACAAGGTGATCAACACAAACCTCAAATCGGCGTGGGCGATGACAAAGGCTTGCGTCCCGGCGTTGAAGAAACAGTCGTCCGCCGCGATCGTGATGGTCTCGTCCACCTCAGGACAGCGAGGCGAGGCCAATTACTCCAACTACTCGGCTTCGAAAGGCGGGCAGATAGCGTTTACCAAAGCCCTCGCCTGCGAGCTGGCACCAAAGATCCGCGTCAACGCCGTGGCTCCCGGCTGGATCGAAACGGCAATGGTCCGCGAAGTATTTGACGACAAGGCATATCTCGAGGAACAGCTCAGCAAGATACCACTCCACCGAATGGCGACCACCGACGACATCGCCTTGTCGATCTGCTTCCTACTCTCAGATTGGTCACGCCATATTACCGGCGAGATCCTAAACATCAACGGCGGCGCGGTATTAAATGGGTAATAGCCTGCCCACGAATCACGGAAAACATATGAAATAGGCTCTGCCCGCGAATCACGCGCATGAACGCTAATTAAAGATCAGCCAAAGCTTCTACGCAGTCGCGGTTCCACACTGTAATTAACGCCACCAATCCGCCTCGTCCAATTTACTCTTATTCGCGTCTTTTCGCGTGATTCGCGGGCTCACTCTTTGCTTACTCCAAGCATTTAACTTAAATTTACAACTTGATCGTGGGCGAAACCATACACCCAACAGTAATGAAATTTGGCGGCACGTCTGTGGGTGACGTTGCGGCGTTCGAGCGCGTGGTCCATGTCGTCTCGACCCAGTTGGAGCGGCATCCGGTCGTAGTGGTTTCGGCGATGACGAGAGTGACTGACGCTCTGCTCACCGCGTTTGAGATCGCCCGAAAGGGTGAACACGCCGCGGCGATCACATCGCTCGAAGGACACTTTGAACGTTACTCGGCGGTTTCAGACCATTTCATTCCCGAGGCGGCCGCGAACGTATTTACATCCGAACTGGAGTTTGTCCGCGATGAATTGTCCGACCTGCTGATGCGCGTAACGCGGCGATCGCTGCCGCTGGCGATGTTAAAGGACGCCGTCGTGTCTTATGGCGAACAACTGTCGTCGCGTCTGCTTACCGAGGTTTTGACGGCAAACGGTGTCAACGGCCGCTATGTTGATGCACGGCGTTTGATCGTGACGGATGACGAATATGGGGCGGCACAGCCCATTTGGGATGAGACTGAAAACCTTGTGCGGCTCGAGCTTGAACCGATCATAGCTGCCGGCGAGGTCCCGATCATGGGCGGGTTTATCGCCGCCAACCGCGGTGGTGAGACGACCACGCTCGGCCGCGGCGGATCGGATTACACCGCTGCCCTCGTGGCCGCGGGCCTGCGTGCCGGCGAACTGCAGATATGGACCGACGTCACGGGTGTTATGACCTGCGACCCTCGGATCGTCCCTGGCGCACGAACCATTCCGGTGCTGAGTTACGAAGAGGCTGCCGAGCTGGCATACTTCGGAGCCAAGGTCCTACACCCGAAAACTATCAAACCTGCCGTCGAACACGCTATACCGGTCCGCGTCTGTAATACGTTCGCACCGGACGAGATAGGCACGATGGTGCTGAGCGATTCGGGCGAGACGCCAAATAAGATCAAATCGATCGCTCATAAAAAGGATATAACTATCCTCCGTATAACCTCGGCGCGAATGCTGGGCAGCTACGGTTTTATGAGCGCTCTGTTCCAGGTGTTTGAACGCTATAGGACCGTGATAGACGTCATTTCGACGTCAGAGGTATCGGTGGCCCTTACGCTGGACAACACGGCTTCGCTCGATGCAATTGTCACGGAACTGCAACGTCTTGGCGATGTCGAGATCGAAACCGGATATGCCGTCATCTGCGTGGTCGGCGAAGGCCTGCGTGCTAGCACCGGTCTCGCCTCAAAGATCTTTTCGACTATCGAGGATGTAAATATTGCTCTCGTATCGCACGGTGCGTCGAGTGTTAACCTGACGTTTGTAGTTAAAGAAGATTCTGTGACCGATGTTATCAAGAGGCTGCATCTGGAGTTCTTTTAATTAATATTATGGCAAATATACCCTCACATTTTCGGATCGCGTTAACCTTAATAGGAGCTCTGTTCACGGTCATTTTAGCGCCTAGCATTAACGGCCAAGATCGTACTGTCCCTATAGACCCCATACCGGATTTGGTTCAATTCAGAACACGCATTGAGATCAAAAAGTCCGCATTCTATTTGAATGGCTCGATCGTTAAACTGCCAATTCCGCTGACAGAGTTAGAAAAGTATATAGGTCCCCCGAGTAGGACCTTTGGGGCAGCTAGTTACATAAGTATTTGGGACGATCATGGATTGCTTGCCTACCAAAAAGACGAATCTTCCGATATCAATCAACTAAGCGTCATCCTGAACAACTTGGACATGGAGATTGAGTTTTGGCCCGTCTCTGTGTTTAGAGGAGCCTTGATCATTGACGGCGTGCGGATTAAGTCTAACAATTCGAATTCTTATATTACTCGGACAAAGACGGGAAACAAGTTCAAACCAGTTTCGCCGATAACACCGTTTCTTCTCGAGATCAATTCCGGTCGCTTGCAGGTCATCATAAGTCGGGCGTTAAAAGGTGATTTCAATGCGGCAGGTAATATCGTTGAGGTAGCGATAGCGATTCCTGAGGAATAAGGCGAATCTGCCATCGCGGCCTTTTTTTAATGAATCTATTCGAACTGACATCTTCACTGATGAACATCCCCTCCGTCTCCGGTGAAGAGGAGGCTGTTGGGTTCTACCTCCGCGATTATTTGGAATCGCTGGGGTGGACGGTCGAATTGCAGCCAGTGTCGCCAGATCAGAACAACGTCATCGCCTATCTCAACGACACGCCGCGTGTGTGGCTTTCAACCCACATGGACACGGTGCCGCCGTTCATACCGCCGACCGAGGACGATGAGAAGATCTATGGCCGCGGGGCGTGCGATGCGAAAGGGATCATCGCGGCACAGATAACCGCCGCGGAACAGTTGAGACGTGATGGTGTCGAGGACATCGGCTTGCTGTACACGACCGAGGAGGAGCGGTCGTCGACGGGAGCCAAAATAGCGAACGATCACCCGCTTGCCGCTAAATGCGAATACATGATCAATGGCGAGCCGACCGACAACGATCTTGCGATCGGTTCCAAGGGTGCATTCAGGGCGATGATCCGAACGAAGGGAAAGGCGGCTCACTCTGCCTATCCTGAACAAGGCGATTCAGCCATCGAAAAACTGCTCGACATTCTTGAGGACGTTCGTAATACCACATTTCCCAATGACGAGTTCTTTGGCGACACCACTTGCAACATCGCAACTCTGGACGGAGGTGTTGCCCTCAACGTCATACCGCCAAACGCCGAAGCCGGACTGCTTATCCGGCTTACGACGCCGATGGAGCCCATTCGCGACGCTCTCATCAGCCTCATTCGCGACCGCGGCGAACTCGAGATACTCTCGTACAGCCTGCCCGTTAAGATGCTCGCCGTCGATGGTTTCGAACAAAAGGTCGTTCGCTTCACGACCGACATCCCTCACCTAGGAAACTGGGGACAGCCCCTCTTACTCGGTCCCGGCTCGATCCTGGTCGCACATACAAAGGACGAGTTTGTGTGGAAGCGTGATTTGGAATTAGCCGTAGGTTTATATATTGATCTTGTACGATCAATGCTAGTAACCGAGGATAAAAAACGTGGGTGTTAGCCCTCCCGGGCTAACACCCATTTGCTTGTTCGCAAAATGGACTTCTGAAAGTCGAGAACTTGTGATCTTGCGCATCCGCGGCAATCACTGCTCTTGTGGTTCAGAAACTGCACCGTACCCGTTGTCGCAAAATAGTCACGGGATTGACCAAAGATCAAATTCAAGCATTATGTATCATCACTATTCGAAACGCGTAGCCGTCTCCGTTGCACACGCTGACGCGATCAGAACTCCGACCGGGTTAAAGACCTGGATCGTCGCTGATGCCTCGTAGGTATCGGCCGGGTTACCCATTTGGACCTGCCACCTGGCTTTAGTTAACGTTCCATAGGTTCCGTCGGCATTGAAACGGAAAAATTGAAGAGCGTATGAAAAGTCCTGCGACCCTTCGTATCTCCAAACTCCGTGAGCCGAACTGCGAGATAGCGGGGCTGAGCCGACGCTATCTTCTTGCGCTGTTCCTCCCTGCATGAACGTGACCATCTTGGCGAACGTTGCGACCGCCTGGCCCGTCTGACAATTACGGATCGTGGTCTGCACGGTCCACGAACCCTCGAGGGCCCTCGCTCCCCTTCCGGGCTTGAGCGACTCTTCCAATACATCTATGTTAGCCCTCGACTGATCTTGAGCGAAGATCTGAGTTCCCGTGGCAGACGTGGCGATAATCAAAAGTGTCCATGCCACGATCTGTTTTAATATCATATTTCTCATCGTATTTTCTCCTTTTTTTATGTCCTAGCTATGTGGTCATTGTTATTGGGCGGGTGTACCGCCTTTCTGGCTTTGAACCCCGCACCGGCCGGCCGGTTTTCATTGACTCAACATATTCCCAGTGATACACTGCACCCTCTAAGATCAGACCTAAAGATGCCAGCGAACAGCCGTTCGTATGCGTTGGTATGAATATAGAATTCGCGAAGAAATAAATACTTCGATTAGCCTGAATGTTTTCTGAATCTATTCTGAATCGACCTGTTCTCTAGGAATGGTTGCTAAAGGTAAGGAAATATACGACTTTGCCGATTTTCGCCTGGACGTATCCGAGCGCCTTCTTATGCGAAACGGGAAACGCGTGCCGATTGCGGATAAACCGTTCGAAGTTCTTTGTGTATTAGTCCGCGGCAATGGACACCTGGTCGGTAAAGACGAACTGCTGTCGAGCGTGTGGGGCGAGACGATCGTTGAAGAAAACAATCTGGATAAGAGTATATCGGCGCTCAGGAGCGTATTGGGCCAGCGCAAGGGCAAGCAAAAGTTTATCGAAACAGTTCGCGGGCACGGTTACAGGTTTGCAGTAGACGTGACCGCCATCGAGGAGCAGACCAGCGGTTCTGAAGAAAGTAAACCTTTCTTTCCCGGCACGGTCTCGCATGCCGCGGCGGGGGTGCCGAGGCACTATTCACAAAACGTCGTGGCCCTAGCCGAATGGCAGTCGCCGGAAACAGCACCTGCACTGTCTTTGGAAGAGCTAGACACACCCATCGAAACAGGAAACCCTCCGGATACCGCCCAACAGCAAGTCGGGCCGCGATCGCGGCATTTATTTTACGGAGCAGTGACATTTATCCTCTTGGCCCTGCTGAGCACCGGTGTAGTCGCGACATACCTCGCATTTCGTTCCGTCCCGCCGGATCGGCCGTCAGTCGCTGTTCTCCCGTTCCGGAACCTAAACCAGGACGTCAATGCTGAATACCTCTCGGACAGCGTGACCGAAAACATTATCAATGGCCTCGCTCGGCTGCCGGGGTTGAGGGTCATGTCCAGGAACTCGGCATTTGTTTTTAGGAATGATCAAAGCGATATCAATAAGGTCACCTCGCAGTTGGGTGTGGAGCACGTCGTAACGGGCGACATCGATCAGTCCAACGACAAACTCGTGGTTCACGTCCGGCTCATAAAACGGGACGGCTCTCAGACATGGGGAAAGCAATACGTACATCCCAACGCCGATCTGGAATCTGTGCAGGATCAGATCGCTCGCGACGTTTGGCGAAGCTTGGGTGCACAATTGACCCCGGCTGACGGGAAGGCACTCAGCGGCAGAGAAACTAATGATCCGGAAGCTTACCAGGACTATCTCAAAGCTAAATATTTCAATCAACAGCGGACGAACGAAGCCGCGGAAAAAGCAGTCTATTACTTCAACCGGGCGATCGAGCGAGACCCCTCTTTTGCAGCACCGTATGCCGAGCTTGCCGCTATATTTGCTTTTGACTCTATGAGGAACGGCGTTCCTCGTAAGGAAATTCTGGTCAAGGCTCACGACTATGCTCTTAAAGCCATATCACTTAATGATCGGCTTTCAACCGCACACGAGATCTATGGTTATCTGCTCTATAACTTTGATTACAACTTTCCGGCTGCCGAGCGCGAGTTTCAAAGGGCTTTAGAGTTGGACCCAAGCGATGCATCGGCACGGGAAACATATGCCGGAATGTTAAGTTGTTTGGGCCGGCACCAAGAGTCGATGGCTGTCATCAGCGAAGCCGAGGCCTTAGACCCGCTTTCAGCCAGCATTAAGGGTTCGAAAGGACTTTCGCTTATTAATGCGGGTAACCTTGATGATGCGGCGGCTGCGTTTAATGCCGCATTGGAATTAGACCCCAACTGGATCCAAGGCCATTACGGTCTTGCGATCGTTCACCAAATGCAGGGTGACTACGCAGCGAGCGTTGAAGAGCGTGCAAAGATACTCGAAATTTCCGGCAATATGAAAGGTGCGGAATTCGTCAGAGAGAGTTTCGCACAAGGCGGCTGGCAAGGGTTTCTTACGGCGATCACTGAAGACGAGCGTGCTCCGGAACAATTTCCATACGCTTTGGCAGGGTTTTATGCCGCATTGGGGCACAACGACAAAGCTTTAGCCATAATTGATGATCTTTATGAACGTGGATCACCATCAATTGTAAAAATAAACGTCGACGCCCATTTTGCATCGCTTCGATCTGAACCGCGGTTCTCGCAGATCCTTAAACGCTTAAATCTGGAGTAGCGAACCAGCTATGCACCGGCTGTATTCGAGCAGATCACTTCAGCTCGATGTGTATCCGACTTCAGACGCCATGATGAGAAGCGGCGCGGAACCAACGCCCGCGCCGCGCGGTAACGGCGATCGTTAGAATGCCATTCTCGTGCCGACTGCTTCAGAACACCCGGCTCCAACCTGAACACCGTTCGGAGCATAAAAGGTCGCGGTGCCCGACGAAGTGTATGCGTCGGCTGATGAGTTGAGCGTCAACTGATGCTCAACGATCGCCCAGCCTGAAAACACGTTCATATTAAAGCTAAACGATTTGAATTTAAATCGATAGTTGCGGCCGCCATCATGACGCCAAATGCCATGCTCGGGTGTTCGTGCCGATTGCGGGATGCCGCTTGTCGATCCGATGCTGGTTCCGCCCGTCATAAACGATGCTATCGATGCGAATGTGGCAATAACATCTCCGGTGGCACAGTTTGTAATGTTTACTTGAGCGTCCCAGGTGCCGTCGAGGCGGCCGCCGCCATCCGACCGAGCCTGCCCGATCGACATATGGCTCATTAACAGCATTCCAAAGAGTGCTATACCGATAGTTCTAACGAGATTCTTTTTCATTGTTTTTCCTCTATATTGTTTGTATTTCAGTCAAAACGGATTTAGCGTTGGCTGATGTATGCCATAATTCTTCAAATCGCATGTGAAAGTCGTTAGAATTACTCTGAAAAGATGTGAGAAATTGTGAGAGTGGACCTAAACCCTTCAAACCGGCCTGTATACAGATTTGACGTTTATCGCGTCGACTCATCAACGCGTCGCGTTTTTGGCCCGGATGATGAGGTCATTCCGCTCATGCCGAAGGCGTACGAGATCCTTTTATACCTTGTAACGAACAGCGGCCGGGTCATCGAGAAAGACGAACTCATGACTGCCGTCTGGCCCGACACGGCCGTTGAAGAAAATAATCTAACTCAGAATATCTCGGCCATCCGGCGAGCACTTGGCGAAAGGCTTAGGGAAAATCGATTCATTGCGACGGTACCTGGCCGGGGATATGAATTTGTCGCCCAGGTGACCGTCGAAGAATATCCGCTCGAGCCGCCGGAGTCCGACCATGACGAAAACAATGAGGATCACGGCAGCGGGAAGGTATCACCTCGTTCACCGTCCGCGACGCCCGGCATCTACCGTCGAGGGGCCATTGCTTTGGCGGCTGTCCTGGTCATCGGACTGGCGAGCATCGGGTTTTTCTTTTGGAACAAGGGCGGAGATCAAACCGGCGCAAGAATCTCGTCGCTTGCGGTTCTGCCTTTCAAACCGCTTGTAGCCGGCAGCCGCGACGAGGCGTTCGAAATGGGTATCGCCGATACGTTGATCAGGAAGTTGAGCGGAGAACAATTGAACGTGCGACCGCTAACCTCAGTACGCCGGTTTGCCTCGCCGGAACAGGACTCAGCTGACGCAGGGCGACAGCTAGGGGTCGAGGCCGTACTCGACGGGGCGATTATGATCGTAGACGGTCGCGTAAGGGTTTCCGCCGAGCTGATTCGTGTGAGTGATGGGCGACGCTTATGGACGGGGCAGTTCGACGATGATTTGACAGATATCTTTAAGGTGCAAGATTCTATTTCAGAGCGGGTTGCGTCCGCGTTGCGGATCTCTTTAGCCGACCGAAGCAAACTGCCGTCAACCGTGAGCGTAGAGGCGTATCAGCTCTATATGAAAGGCGAACTGCATGCTAAAAGGTTGATATTACCTGAACTGCAAAAAGGAATTGCGTTTTACGAGCAGGCTATCGCGGCCGACCCCTCATACGCACTCGCGTACGTGGGTCTCGCTAACGCCTATCGGTCGATGGTTCTAACAAACGACGCATCGCCCCACGAAATGATGCCAAAGGCGCGTTCTGTCGCGAGCAGATCGGTCGAGATCGACTCAAATCTGGCGGAGGCCTGGACAGCGTTGGCAATTTCTGAATTTTGGTATGAGTGGAACTGGAATGCTGCTGAGGAGCATTTACGCAGGGCACTCGAACTGGATCCCCGTAACCCTCCCACGCATGCGTCATACGCCCATTTGCTATCCAATCTGGGCCGTCACGACGAGGCACTCGGCTCGATCAAGCGCGCGCTTGAGCTGGATCCTTCGAACCCCCTCCTTAACGCCATGGAAGGTCAAATCCTCTGCTTGGCCGGAAGGCAGAGCGAATCCACAAACCGATTGCGAGCGACCATCGACCTTGATCCGAATTTTTGGCTGCCCCACTTGTTTATTTCGCGAAACTATATCATTGATCAAAACTGGGACGCGGCGATCGCCTCGGCGACCAGGGCGAAAGATATGACAAATGGAAACTCTGAGGCGACGGCTACTATCGGTTATGCTCTCGCCCTATCGGGTAGAAAAGACGAGGCCCGCGAAGTTTTATCTTACCTGCTCAGCCCATCCCTTTCCACGCCGACTCCATCGTACTCGACCGCCATCATTTATCTCGGGCTGGGCGATCGGGAAAGGGCGATGGAAGCGTTGGAGGCGGCCTATCAACAGCGGTACCCCCTGTTGGTCTTTCTAAAAGTTGAGCCGAAATGGAACGACCTCAGATCAGAACCGAGATTTATCAAACTGATGGAGCGAATGAAGTTCTGATGATAGGGAGCCGTGTTCATGGGTTCTTAAAAGTTTGAGTCGGCTTTCCGGGTTCGTTGTGCCTTTAGTAGCTTTGTGGTGAAATTACCCAATGAAGATCGCACTTATCGGTTACGGAGCGATGGGAAAGCTTATTCGCACCTTGGCGGAAGAAAAAGGCCAAGAGATATCGGCCGTTATAGATGAGTCGGATGCTGGGCTATCGGCGGCGGGACTCGCGGCGAAGCTGGAAGGCGCGGATGTTGCGATCGATTTTACGGTGGCGCAAGCCGTCCGGCGTAATGTGGAAGCCTGTGTCGCTGCAGGCGTTCCGCTTGTAGAGGGAACTACTGGATGGCTGTCGGATCTCGATGAGGTCGAACGGATCATACGTGAGGGCGAAGGGGCGTTCGTTTTCGGCGCTAACTTCTCTATTGGCGTAAATCTGTTCTATCGTATCGCAGGGCACGCGGCCGAGCTCCTGGCCAAGTTTTCTGAGTACGAGACATTTATCGAAGAGCAGCATCATTCGCGGAAAAAGGACGCTCCGAGCGGGACGGCGTTGAAATTAAAGGATATTGTCGCAGAACATATCAAAGATGACTTGAGCGTGTCGGCGACAAGGGCCGGCAATATCCCCGGAACCCATCGCGTGGGATTTGACGGGCCGGCAGATCAGATATTGCTTGAACACACTGCACGTTCCCGCGAAGGATTTGCCCGCGGATCACTCTTGACCGCAGAGTGGATCATTGGAAAGAAAGGCTTTTATGAATTCACCGACGTGATGGATGAGATCATTAGCAGAAAATGATCCGAAGATAAACACAGATGTCTCGATCCGCCGCTCAACTTCCTTATCTGGGTTCATCCGTGTTCATCTGTGGACCTTTTTCTAATTTAGATTTATGACAATGAAGATTGATTGGCTGCGTGGTTGTGCTACCGCACTTGTGACGCCATTTAAGAAAGATGGTTCGATCGATGACGACTGCTTTGTACGGCTCGTCGAACGACAGATCAAGAATGGCGTTAAGCTTCTTGTCCCGTGCGGGACGACGGGTGAAAGCGCGACGATGTGCGAGGATGAAAGACTGCGGGTCATAAGGCTGACTGTCGAGGCGGCGAAAGGCAAGAAGGCCCGCGTGATCGCGGGGACCGGAAGCAACAACACGGCCGCTACGATAGAATTCACCAGAAAGGCCCGTGAAGCCGGAGCAGATGCGGCCCTCATTGTCGCTCCCTTTTACAACAAACCAACCCAACAGGGCATGCTCGCTCATTTTTCAGAGATCGCTAAGTCTGTCAAGCTGTTTCCGATCATGCTCTACAACGTGCCGTCACGAACTGCATCGAACATATCGGCCGAGACCACTTTGAAACTGGCGGAAAAACACGAAAACATCGTCGCAACCAAGGAGGCCTCCGGTAATTATTCACAGGTGATGGAGATCATAAATGAAAGACCTAAAAACTTTAAGGTCTTCTCCGGCGACGACGCATCCGCTCTTCCGCTGATCGCTCTGGGGGCCGATGGCCTCGTTTCTGTTTGTGCAAACGAGATTCCGAAGGAAACTGCAAAAATGATCGACCTCGCCCTGAACGGCTCGTTCCATTTTGCACGTAAGGTGCATTACAAGATCCTGCCGCTGATGGAAGCAAACTTTACCGAGTCTTCGCCCGCACCCTGCAAATTTGTGATGAAAGAGATGGGCCTCTGCGAAGAAAATATTCGGCTCCCGCTCGTGCCAGTGACCGCTGCAACACGTGCGGTGCTGAAAGGGGTGATGAAAGAAGTCGGTCTATAGGTCTTTGCGTGAATGGTATGGAATTCAACGATCTGAAAACACCTGGCGGGACATCGGGTGGCGTAGTGGAGTTTTTTGTCGGGCTGGCAATGGCGATCTCGGGGGCATTTATGCTAATCAACCGTGTTATAGTCACCAGCGGCTTTTGGAATTGGGGCGGAAACAGCACGTTCGGCCTGTCGCTTGTACCCCTTATCTTCGGCATCGCGTTTGTTTTCTTTAATGGCAAGTCGATCATCGGCTGGATACTCATCGCGATCAGTATCATCATCATAGCCTCAGGCATCTTGATGAATCTGCAGATCTATTTTCAGCCAACGAACCTGTTTAACACGGTGATCATGTTAATACTGTTTGCGGGCGGGATCGGTTTGATAGCCAGGGCGGTGGTGAGAGAGTCCTAGATTTTGATATGGATTCGAAGGCAGTGGTCTTTGTCTTCGAGTATCGGTAACCTTAATTTGTGCTAAATCAACAAATAGAAAATCTATTCAATACATCTGAATTTTCAACGGAAGATCGTGAGATCTACGAAGAATTTAAAACTGCCCTCCGCCGCGGCGAGATCCGTTCGGCCGAAAAGGATGCGAATGGGAATTGGCATGCGAACGCCTGGGTGAAGCAGGGCATTCTCCTCGGCTTTCGAATGGGCGCTATGGTCGAAATGTCGAAGCCAACTGAATCGTTCAGGTTCTTTGACAAAGAGACTTTCCCGCTGCGGCCGATGACGCTGGACGACAAGGTACGGATCGTCCCGGGCGGTTCGACTGTTCGCGATGGTTCGTATGTTGCGGCAAATGTCGTTTTGATGCCCCCGTGCTACATCAACGTCGGTGCCTATGTCGATGAGGGCACGATGGTCGACTCGCATGCGCTGGTCGGGTCATGCGCTCAGATCGGTAAACGTGTGCATCTGTCCGCGGCGGCGCAAATCGGCGGTGTTCTTGAGCCGGTTGGTGCCGTCCCAGTGGTCATCGAGGACGACGTACTGGTCGGCGGCAACACCGGGGTTTACGAGGGGACGATCGTTCGCGAACGAGCCGTCTTAGCGTCCGGGGTCATCCTGACGCGGTCGACGCCTCTGTTCGATCTGCCGAATGGCACCATCATCAAATCCGACGGCGACAAACCGCTCGAGGTGCCTGCCGGAGCGGTCGTTGTTCAGGGTTCGCGTGCGATCACCGGGGGCTTTGGCAAAGAAATGGGCCTTTCGATCTACGCTCCCATCATCGTCAAATACCGCGACGACAAAACCGACGCCTCGACGAAACTTGAAGACTACCTGAGGTAGAGCCGACCAAAACGACGCCGATGGCCAGCCGTAAAGTCACGATCGATTTTCAAAGTACCTCATCTGCGTATCAAATTCGTATAGGGGAAGGATCGCTCGGTACGGCCGGGGTCTGGGCGCGGGAGTGTATTGGCGGCGGCTGTAAGCTGCTGATCGTCTCGGATCCGGCCGTCTTTAAGCTCTACGGCCGCGAAACGATCGCGAGCCTTAGCGAGCATGGATTTGAGGTATCGCAATGCTTGTTGAAGCAAGGTGAGAGCAATAAGAATATGCGCTCCGCCGCGGCTGTTCTAAAGGCGGCAGCCAAAGCGGGTTTGACCCGAACCGATGGCGTTGTCGCCCTTGGGGGCGGCGTTGTTGGCGATGTGGCCGGGTTTGCTGCCTCGATCTATCTGCGTGGTGTCGCATACCTGCAAATGCCTACTACCCTACTGTCGATGATCGATTCGTCAGTTGGCGGTAAAACAGGCGTCAATTCCGATCTTGGCAAAAACCTGATCGGTTCTTTCTACCAGCCGAATGGGGTCCTCGTGGACGTCGGCACGCTCAAAACACTGCCGTTGCGGGAACTTAGATCAGGGTTTTACGAAGTCGTAAAGCACGGAGCGATCGGAGGAGAGCGTCTCTTGTGGCAAACCTCTGAACTGCTTGCCGCATGGCCCCCGGAGGATCTCTCGCAAGGCCTTACGGATCAAGCGCTCAGTAAGCAACTTTGCGATCTGGTCGAGGCGAACGTGTTGTTTAAGGCACGTGTCGTTGCGGGCGACGAACGCGAATCGGTAAGCCGTACGGACGCTCGTTCACGCAAGATCCTCAATTTTGGCCACACTTTGGCCCACGCGATCGAGAATGTGACCGATTACAAGCTCGTAAGACACGGGGAGGCCGTCGGCTACGGGATCATGTTCGCCGCGGAGATATCAAAATCTCTTGCGCTTTGCGCAGAAAAAGATGTAAAATTGTTGAACGATGTTTTGCATCGCGTTGGCCGGTTGCCTTCGCTCGCAGACATTGATCCAAACGAGGTTCTTGAGGCCTTCACATTCGATAAAAAATCTATGTCGGGTGAGCTACAAATGGTCCTTCTAAAGGGCATCGGAAAGCCGGTTATGGTATCCGCAAACACAATTCCGCGTACGACCCTACTTAAGACCCTCAAAAAACTTCTCCGAAAATGAGCTAAACGATGTCATTTCGTAGTCAGGAGTAGAAAACAATGAACACAATTGTGATCGACCGGCATTCCGAACGCGGCGCAGCGGGGGCTAAGTTCCTCGTCGTTCTGGCCATTATACTACTCATTGCTCACGCAGGTTTTAACTATATTCCGGTCGCCTACGAGGCGGAAAGCATGAAAACCGACATGAACACCGCTGTCCTGCAAGGGTTGGCCATGCCCGGGAAAATGAATCCGGTCGAAAACGTAAAACAACGTCTAAATAGGGCAGTTCAGGTCAACGCCTTGCCGCCCGAGACCTTTCTCGACGTAAAGCAGGTAAACAATGCCCTCACGGCTCATGTCTATTACCAGAAAAAGGTCAACCTCCTTCCGTTTGGCATTTACAAATACGATTACATATTTGATCATACCGCTACCCCGAGTGGCTTTTTGTTAAAACAATAAAACTTAGACGGCCGCGGCGGCGAGTGCCTCGCGGATCTTCAAAGGCTGGATCTGGATAAGCGATTCCGGTGCGTCCGCGAGCCACGTGCTTGGGCAGACCCCGCAAGTTGTGCATTTTTCAACCGCAGGGCACGGAAGACTCGAAAGGGATTCGAGTGCTTTGTCGTGTTCGGTTTTTAGAAATTCGAACGAGAGTCCCGAATCGACTATCGACCACGGCAGGAATTCTTCATAGGTTCGATCACGCGATGTGTGAAACGCCGCGTCAATATTGGTCTCGCGCAACGCGCGGTTGAGATCACCGCCCAACCCCGCGGCAGCTTCGATGGCCTTTGAGACAGTCCTGTCGCCGGAGGAATATAGCGCCTGCTCGTGCGCTATTCGCGCAGACATATACCTCACCTCGACGTTGGGTATCTTGCTCAGGCCCTTGCAAACGTACTTGATCCGCCGTTTCAATTCCTTTTCACCGCAGATCGCGTCCCACTGCAGCGGCGTGTTCGGCTTTGGCACAAAGCCGTTGAGCGACGGTATGATCTTACCCGCACGGCCAAACTTTTTGCCGGCCTCGAG
>JBBQGO010000001.1:0-25557 GCA_038323125.1 Pyrinomonadales bacterium | reverse complement strand
GATACGGGAGGCCGGTTCGAATCAAACCGGAAATTGTACATCGTCCCCCAGCGAATGGCATTGGCGTTAGGATTCTGAGCAACAGTCTCCGTATTCCATGTCAGAGCCGTCTCCGCCACATTTGCCGTCCACGGCGTACTGCTAAATCCTGCATTACCCACGGTGCCGTCACCTGTCCAGCCCGGATGTTGAGGAGGAGCGTGAAAACCAAGATTGCTAAACGTTACACCCTGGCCCGTCGGTATGCTGAACGACTGGATGGCACGATCGAGGCTTTCATTATAGATAGCGTACTCATAGTGCCAAACACCGGGTGACGTATTCGTTACTTTGTATGCCACCACGCCGACGCCGTCAACACCGGGCGCCGGTTTGATCTCGACAAGGGTCGCTCCCGTCCAGGCAGAAATGGCTCGTTGGGTTCGAACCGTCGATGCGGCTGCAGGAAAACTGTAGCACGACGAAGACCCGGGAGCGCAAGTGGTTCCCGTTACATTGTATCGTCTGTACGAAACGTTATTGTACATATTGCACTGCGTAGGATTGGCTTGGCACCATGCATATTCATGCGGCGTAACGTACTGTGCTTCCCCGTAATAGGTCGCGCCCGGGTTCAAAGCGGTATTTAGATCGCTGGTTTCAGTAAGAACCCGGTGCGAAGTGCCAGTGTGCGTATGACCGGTATGACTATTGTTCGGCGTTGCCGAATCATTACGCGGATACGCTCCGGTAAAAGGATTGATCCACGCCTTCGAGCCAAGATTCGGACCCGAATTGAGACTGGCCGAATACGGATCGGAACATCCGGAACCTAGTCTGGAACCACCAACGCCATTACATCCAAATTGGCAAAGATTCTGAGTTAGCGCCGTGAATGCATGCTTGACACTTGACTGGCCGATCTGTTCGAATCGTTCGTTGTTCGAAGGCCCACCGCTCATTCTATATAGGCTTTGTGGAATGACCGGATGGTCGTTGTTAGGATTGGCAAACCAGTTCAGGTCGATAGTGCCTGCGTTACACGAATCGGTTCCAATGGCAAGTCCAACCTGCGTGCCACTGGCGCTGCCGAACTGTGCCAGGCCGATAAGGTCACCTACGATGACGTCGGGTCCCGGAACAGTCCCATTATCGGTGCCGCCGTCGGCAGGGAGCGTGTCGGATGTAACTTCCCCGTCGACAACCCTCGTTACCTCGATCGGTCGCATGGTTGCTGAGATCGCGATATTTC
The DNA here is from genome assembly GCA_038323125.1 of Pyrinomonadales bacterium. GTDB lineage: Bacteria > Acidobacteriota > Blastocatellia > Pyrinomonadales > Pyrinomonadaceae > OLB17. Next base: position 24,326 of record JBBQGO010000001.1, on the reverse strand, counting down.
CAACTACTGATCCGCTCTCGGAGGAACGTCCCAGTTCAGCAGCAAATTCCGGTGATAGCAACAGCCGTCCGCCCTGAACGCTAAGGGCCCGGCCCTCAGGATCATATTCGAAATTATGGCCCTCTATATTGAAGAAAATGAAACCTGACTTCGCATCGCGCACGGCGAGTTCGTAGGGGCCGCCGTACGGCATGCTCTCAACCACGAGTTGATCGTAGGAGGACATTAGTTTTGGAGGAAGCGGGGCAGTACCCTCCGGGACCAGTTCCATAGAGCTCGGCAAAGCTCCACGGACCTCATCGTTAAAGACTAGAACCCTAAAGAAGGTATCCGGCACCGCCGTGAAACGAATTGTATTCTGGGAAGCTGCGGCCCTGACCCCGCTAAGCCGGTTCAAATCAATATCCATCGCAACGGTGCCGTTAGCCACGATCAATTTTTCGAGAGTACCGGTTTCACCCTCGGGGCCGGCCATGGTCCCCTGCTCGGAGTAGCTCAAAACGAGGCCGATCAACAAACAAAATCCTAACACCGACAACACGACGCGATGTCGGTCGTACGGCAATAACTTTTTCATTATTTCTTTAACTCCTACTGGTTTTTAATCTCGGCCTCTAAGCCCGTAAGGTGCAGCGTATGACCAACTTTATTTCTCGGGAAATGGTCTCTGATTTTAAACTACACAAGGGCCGAAGTCAATAAATGCGCGTTAATCTTCAAAACACACATCATATTAATTAGCACGACGGTGCTCTACCGCACGCCAACGCAGAGCACTTACATGCGCCTACCATCGTCTCCGCTTGAGCCTGTTCACCGAATGATTCAAACTATAATGACAGGGCCCGAATCATACTGGTATGGGAAAGCTCCGCCCTGCTTGAGATTTACCTCACGGACTAAGCAATATCTAAACCCCGGATTTGACGGCCTTGGATATAGATTCCTTAAGGGCAGGTCATCGATCACTAGTTGGCATTTCGATGAGGCACGTAGCAAAGCATGAAAAGTGGTTGTGAAAACAAGGAAGTGTCCGTTCCGCGGTCTATTCAGCTACCTGTCCTCAAGAATGTGCCTCCTCCTAAAGACGGCATTCGCAAGTCGAAGACGAGTCGCTGGCGAGCCATCGCTCTGATCGTCCTTCACGTCCTGATGATCGCCCACATCGTTCAATGGCGGCTGATGGGCGAGACCATTACGCCTATCGAACCATCCGAGGCCATGCATACGCTTCAGACGGGTGCGATCAATGCAGGGATGATCTTTTTTAGCCTGGCGATTTTGGCTACGCTAATCTTCGGCCGCTTTGTCTGCGGTTGGGCCTGTCATTTGGTAGCCCTACAGGATTTCTGCGCCTGGCTGTTGAAAAAGGCGGGACTTAAGCCTAAGCCGTTTCGGTCGCGTCTGCTCGTCTTTGTCCCCCTCATTGTGGCTCTGTATATGTTCGTTTGGCCCACGGTTGCTCGTTTCATTGCAAAGCCTCCGGACGAGCCTTTGATCCCGCAGTTCACAAACCATTTGATCACCAGCGATTTTTGGGGAACTTTTCCTTCTGTCGCGGTGGCGATCCCATTTTTGTTTATCTGCGGATTCGTTACAGTCTATTTTCTCGGATCCAAGGGTTTTTGCACGTACGCTTGTCCGTATGGAGGTTTTTTCGGCCTTGCCGACAAGGCGGCTCCGGGAAGGATCCGCGTCACAGACGCCTGCAATCAGTGCGGGCATTGCACGGCCACTTGCACCTCAAATGTCTTGGTACACGCTGAGGTCAAGCAGTTCGGAATGGTCGTCGATCCCGGATGTATGAAATGCATGGACTGTATAAGCGTGTGCCCTAATGACGCATTGTATTTCGGTTTTGGGAAAACGGCACTCTCTGTACCGAAGTCGACAGCGAAGAGTTATTCCCTGGCCTGGCCGGAAGAAGCGTTTGGCGCCGCAACATTTTTTGTGAGCTTTCTGGCCGTTTGGGACGTGTACCAGCTCGTTCCGATGTTGATGGCGCTCGGAATCGCTACTGTAACCACGTTTCTTGCACTCAGGACCCTAAGGTTGGCTCAGGCCAGCGACCTGGCCTTTTACGGCTATAGTTTAAAATCGTCCGGCGCGATGAAGAGGGCCGGATGGGCATTTCTAAGTTTCGCCGTGCTTTGGATAGGCTTAAATGCACACAGCGGTTGGGTGCGTTATCACGAGCGTGCAGGTACCCTGGCATATGAAAACGTTCAGATCCCTGACGAGTTGGCGCTTGCCCAATCAAATGCCGCCCAGTGGTTAGGCCCTGCAGATCGAAAAAACCTTGCTGACGGAACCAGGCATTTCGACTCGGCGTCCAGGGCGGGCTTGTTCGTTAACAGTCATGCTTTATCTAAACATGCGTGGCTCAAATACCTCTCCGGTGACGCAGAAGAAGCATTACGGCTGCTCAGCGAGTCGGCTGCAAATCAAGATGGACAAGCCAGGGCCCTGAGTTTCTATTACCGCGGTGCGATCCTGAATCGCCTTGGGCGTTATGACCAGGCGGCCACGAGTTTGGGCCATGCACTGGCCGAGCGGCCGGACCTGATCCTGGCTCGCGAAGAAACCGGTGAGGCGCTTTGGCAATTGGGCCGAAAGCAGGAAGCTGTCAAGGCATGGACTGACACTGTCGATCGCAACCCCGGCCTCGTTCTGTCCAATTATTATCTATCCGGGGCGGCCTCATCAATCGGTAACGCAGAAGCGGCGTCAGCATACGAAAAACAGGCAGATCAGTCGACTCCCGCGGATGCGCGATTCCACTGGATGGTCGGTCTACGTTTGCAGAATGTCGGAATGAACGAAATGGCCCAAAAACACTTTCAGCGAGCGACCCAACTCGACCCTCAACTGCCGACACGCCTCGAGTGGAACTCAAGAAGCAGATAACAACCGATCGAGGATCTTGCGGCCGTGTGACGATAAGGGTGTGCCTAACCAACGTTTGAAGGTAACCGGGCATCAGTTAAAGAGATGAAACATATCGTTTTTATTTTAGTTATCTCCGCGTTGGTGCAGTTCGGTTTTGGACAGGAAAAGCCTCTTTCTCAGGCTGAATATGTGAAGATCCTCTACACGCTTCCCAGTGACGCAGGCGCCAAGCCCGCCCTGGTCGAAGCCCTTCGTAAGCGCGGCATCGACTTTGTACTGACCGACGGGCTTCGAAGCCTGACCCGGTCTAAGGGCTCTAATGACGAAGAATTGAAACGTGCTCTGGAGGAAGCGGACCGGCGTCGTCAGAATCCCGGCACAGTCAAGCTTCCTTCTGAGAAAGAGGCGGGCGATGCCCTCAGAATTACGACGAAAAACACCCTCGATGCCTTAGGCGACATGCCCGATTTTGTCGTTAAGCAACAGATCCAGCGGTCAGTTGCCTATGCGGGTACTAACAACTTTCGCAATCTTGACCGCCTGGTGGTCGCGGCCAGCTATCGTGTTTCCGGTGAAGAAAACTACCGTGTGCTGTCGCGCAATGGCCAGCCGCAACCCGAATCCGAGTTAAAGAGAAGCTACGAAGAGGTCGGCGGAACGAGTTCAACCGGTGAATTTGTCACCGTACTCGCCACGATCTTTCGGCCCGAGAGCAAGACCAGGTTCGATCTAATCGATACCGATCTGCTTCGCGGCCGGCCGTCGCTCGTATTTGATTTTTCGGTGGAGCGTGACCGCGCAAAACAGGTGATCACCGCCGTGGGTTATTCCACCGATTCGACCGTTTCGGGCATGAAAGGACGCCTTTGGATCGATCGTGAGGATGCACGCGTTTTGCGGATCGAAAGCGAAGCAACCGAGATACCTGCAAACTTTCCGGTTAGGACGGCCCGGCGAACGATCGATTATGATTGGATCACGATCGATGAGGAACGATATCTGATGCCTTCATTATCCGACGTGCGGTTGACGCTCAGGGAAAAGGCAAGAACATGGGAAACGCGGAATGTCATACGATTCCGCGATTATCAAAAGTACGGAACCGATGTAAAGATCCTTGATGAAGATATATTGCCCGAGCCTGAATGATACTTCGGAGGCAAACCGGTTGCGGCGGGCGCGGTCCCCAGTGATCTTGATTTCGAACTCGATGCACCTAAATCCCACGAAAGTATTTGCTCTATGCGCGTTTTGCCTTATTCTCTTTTACTGTGCTCAAGCTCAATTTGGGCCGCCCAATGAATCAAACAAGCGAGGGGCAAATTTGATCGAACTCACAAAACTCGACGACACCCTAAAACTTGATATCCGGTATGCCACGGCCGACAACTTTGTCGGCCGTGCGGTTTATCCCGAGGCGCGTGCATTTTTACAGCTTGATGCCGCAAGGGCTGTTGTCCGCGTTCACGACACACTCAGAAAAAAGGGTTATGGGCTTGTTATTTATGACGGTTACAGGCCGTGGTCGATCACAAAATTATTCTGGGATGTGGTTCCTAGTGACCAGAGAAAGTTTGTTGCCGATCCGGCACGGGGATCACAGCATAATCGAGGTTGTGCGGTCGATCTGGGTATCTATGACCTTAAAAGCGGCGATCCGCTTCCGATGCCGTCCGATTATGACGAATTTACAGAGCGCGCGTCACCTGATTATAAAGGCGGAACCACCTAGGAGCGCGGAAACCGTGACTTGCTGCGCAGGCTTATGGAAGCGGAGGGGTTTATGGTTAATCCTAACGAATGGTGGCATTTCGATTACAAAAGCTGGAAGCGCTACGCCATATATGACATCGCCGTCGCGGATATCGATAAGCAGGCAGGCGCAAAAAAGGGCAGGACGAATTAAAAGTTCATCTCTGCCCGTTTATTTCGTTTAATCGGCAGACAGTGCCGCAGCCGCAGCCGGTTCTTTTTTCATCATCATAGGTGCCTCGATCTGTAGAACGATAGTCACGTCGTCCGACAGGGCGGCAACTCCTCCGGGCAAGGTCGTTCCGTAATTAACCCCATAATCACGGCGATTGATCTTCGTCTCAGCGGCTATGCCCATGGTGCCGCCGCTCTTCTCAGAGGCCGGCAGCCATCCCGCTATCTCAAACGGGAAGGTGATCGATCGCGTGACGCCCTTCATCGTAAAGTCGCCCGACAGCATCCAGGCATTTCCTTTCTTTTCAACCTTAGTGCTCTTAAACGTGATCGTAGGATATTTTTCGGCCTCAAAGAAATCAGCTGTGCGTAAGTGGTCGTCCCGCTTGCCAACGCCGGTATCAACGCTGGTCGCCTGAGCCGTAAATTCCACAGTCGATCTCGACACATCCTTGGCGTCGTAGTTCACCGTGCCGGTAAAATCACGAAAGTAGCCGGGAACCTCGATGAGCCCCATATGACGCACCTTGAAGCCGATAAAGCTATGGGCTTTATCAAACTGATATACACCCGATCCTCCAGAAGCAGCCGTACCGCCAGCAAACCTGTCGGCAAAGGTCGGGCTGACCGCCTGTGTTCCGCTTTGCGATAGCATCACAAATGCAATAAATGCAATTCCTATTAACAATGATGTTCGTTTCATAAATATCTCCATGTAAAGTAATGCCAGTACTATTTGATCGACAGCGTTAATGAGAACCGCGCACTCCGCGGCGCCCTTACCTGCTTCTTTCGAACAATAAACATATAATCTCCCGTCTCGGGCACCTCAAAGGTAAGCGTTGGCGAGCTTTCAAACTCAGTTTCAAAATCCGCCGGGCTATGAAATACGCGGAAATCGGAAAGCGAGGGTTTGTTGTTTTTGATCACGACGGTCTGACCCGCCCGGGCCGCAAAGACATAATCCATCTCCTGCCCGTTTGAGAGCCTTCCGCTTACGGCCGCACTCGAAGTGTGAGGCACAAAAACTATTCGGTTAGGTTCAGCCTTACCGCCCTGACCCAAGATGGTAAGAGCGCAGAGGGTTAAAAACAGAATCAGTAAAATCGATTTCACAACGTACAGGCTTTCGAGAGAGCCGAGAGAGCATTATTAACTGACTATTGTTACTATACCGCATTATGATGCGACCTGACACCGATGAGTTTGATCCCTACTACAGCACCTACGTCTCGCTGATCTCTGGTGATAATGTGCTGCCTATCTTGGATAAACAGCCGTCCGAGTTGAACGCGCTGTTTGTGAACGTGCCGGAAGAACGCGGCATATTTGCGTACGATGTGGGTAAATGGACCATTAAGGAACTGCTCAGCCACATTATCGATGGCGAGCGAATGTTTGCTTACCGCATCCTCCGCATCTCACGCGGCGACACAACACCGATCGAAGGTTTTGAACAGGATGGGTATATCGAGAATTCAAACGCCGACAACCGGTCCTTTGCCGACCTGATCACCGAGTTCGACCTCCTGCGCCGGGCCAACATGCTGATGTTTAACAATCTCTCACCCGAGGCAGCCCGACGTTTGGGAACGGCGAGCGGAAAGGCCGTTTCCGTACGAGCCCTCGCATATATCATGGCGGGGCATGTTAAGCATCACATCAACATACTGAACGAGCGCTACTTTGGCAGCACCTAACTCATTAAAGTTGAACATATATCAGCAGTGAGGTACGACGCGATCATTATAGGCGGTGGTGCGGCCGGGCTCTTTTGTGCGATGACGGCGGGGGGCCGCGGACGGCGTGTCCTTGTGATCGAACGAAACGCTGAGGCCGGTAGAAAGATCTTGATTTCGGGCGGCGGCCGCTGCAACTTCACAAATATCCACACAACACCCGAGAATTTCCTTTCGCAAAATCCTCACTTTTGTAAGTCAGCCCTGTCGCGTTTTACGCCTCAGGATTTTATCGATCTGGTCAAAAAGCATAAGATCGCTTATTTCGAAAAAAAGCTGGGCCAGTTATTCTGTCGCGAGAGTTCGCGGTCGATCGTCGAAATGCTGCTTGCAGAATGTCGTAGAGCCCGCGTTGAAGTTAAGACCGGATGTACGGTCACCGAGATCACTAAGGGCGATGCTTTCAGGGTCGAGACCGACCGAGGCCGATTTGAGGCTAACCAACTTGTGATCGCCGCCGGAGGTCTTTCTTTCCCAAAGATCGGGGCGACAGACCTCGGATATCGGGCGGCGCGGCAATTCGGACTCAAAGTTACCGAAACGCGTCCTTCGCTTGTGGCTATGGTGCTCGAAGGCGAAAGCTATAGAGAACTTGCCGGCGTAACAGTGGACGCAGCGGTAAAAACTCGGGGACAGCGTTTTCGTGAAAACATCCTCTTTACCCATACCGGTCTTTCAGGCCCGGCGATCCTCCAGATCTCGAATTACTGGCAGCGCGGCGAACCAGTCTCGATCGACCTGTTGCCGGACAAAGACGCCGCGGAATTGCTGTCAAATGCCCGTGCGAGCCGACAAACACCCAACAACTATCTGAGCCAGTTTCTCCCACAGAGTTTTGCCCGTGGATTTGCAGAACGCAACTTTCCAACCAAGCCTCTTGCCAAACTTGAACCGAAAGAGATCCAAGGCATGGGCATGGCGATAAACAGCTGGAATGTACAATTTCGAAAAACCGAGGGGTATGACCGTGCGGAGGTGACGTTAGGCGGGGTGTCGACCGATGAACTCTCGTCCCAAACGATGGGGTCGAAACGGGTGCCGGGCCTGTATATGATCGGTGAGGTGGTAGATGTTACGGGTTGGCTGGGCGGCTACAACTTCCAGTGGGCGTGGGCGTCCGGTCACGCCGCAGGTAATGCGATTTAAAAAAGAGCGGGGGAAACGTCTCCCACACCGTTTCCCCCTATTTTCGCGTCGCATACAGGGCGTACGCGGTCGCGAAACTGAACTGTCAAAATCTTAATTGCCGCCAAGAGTAACTCTGTGGGTGCGAATAAGTACATTTACATAATCTGCAAATGGTGTCAAGCATTATTTTTGACGTTTTTACTTCTGGCGAAACTTGGAAATATCCATCCCGTATTTATCTTTAACATAATCTTCGGCTGCCTGGTTGACGCTTCGCAGATTTGCCAGCCGCCTTTCTGATTTTCGGATCTGAACCGCGGTCCTTGCCGCCATCTGTTTGATCATGTCCCGGCCCTCAGACATCTCAGCCTTCATTCTTTCCCGGAGGGTGTAGACCTCGGAAAGTTCGGCGTTGTGCCTTTCTTCGCGAAGTTCTGTAAGTCGCGCTTTTACCTGTGATATCTGGCGAATGGCTCGGATTAGTTCATCGCCCACTGAATCGCCTTTAACCAGATCAGGGCTGTTGCGAAAATCCTCGACCAGCTTGTTAAGCCTCGTCTGATCACCAGCCGAATATGCCTCATTAAGCTGCGCCATCAGGCCGTGACGCTTTTCTTTTTCACGCGGGTCGAGGGCAAGATCGGGGTGGATGGTCCTCGCCAGATCGTGATACGCCTTTTTTGCCTCCTGGGTCGGCTGCCATTTGTTCAATGCCGCCTCGGCTGCCTCATCCGCCCGCGCCGCCGATTCCTCAGCCCGCCGCCTGAGTTCCTCGGCCTTTTTCTTTATCTCCTCATCATCAGGAACTAGCTTAAACTCTTCTTCGGCGATCTGTGCCTCGATGTCATCGAGATCGGCATACAACCGCCCGACCTCCATCGTATATTGCGCCTCAAACTGCTCGAGCTCCGCCCGCAGGTCCGTCATCTCCTCTTCACGGTCCGCAAGCCGGTCCTTGAGCCGCTCGAGCACGGCCCGCTTTTTATCAAGTTCAATATCTTCGGGCGCGAGCTTATCCATACCTGTCGAAAGTTTAACCGCCCTGACACCGGAGGGAGATCAGGAATAGAGATTCATTGGACGCGTTAGAAGTTCAACCGGATCTTCTACATTTAACGCTTCGCGAACGTAAAACGGTTCGCCCGCCGCGACTCCTATCAATGAGCCGAAGTAGCGAGAACGAGTTTCAAGTTCGTCGAGAAACCCTGTGGAGGAGAGGCGGGTTTCGGGTTCGCTTGAGTCGGGGTCGTGAAACTGCGAACGGTAAACGCGGATCGCGGCCATTTTGTCATCGAGGAAATCTGAGATGTCCACGATGAACGACGGCAGCACGCGTCGCGAAAAAACATTGTGGGCGACGTTTGGCACCGGTATCTTGTCCCCGCCGGTTTCCTCGTCGTAACGCATCATGCTCGCGAGGCGGGCTGATTCGCGGACCAGCCGGGCGATGTGATCGTGATCGGGGTGCGGGTCGTCTTCCTGATGGGTCAATATGACCTTTGGTTTTAACCTCCTTAGGACGCGTACCAATTGAGTTCGCTCCTGATCTCCTACAAAAACGTGCCCGTCGGGCAAACCGAGATTTTCGCGCAGGTCCAGCTTGAGTATCTTTGCCGCGTCCTCCGCCTCGGATGCTCTACCATCAGGCGTACCCCGTGTACCCATTTCACCGCGGGTGATATCGAGTGCAGCGGTTCGATAACCGAGATGCTTCATCTTTAACAAAGTGCCGCCAACGGTCAACTCGACATCATCAGGATGTGCAAAGACCGCGAGTATATCAACCTGGCTCATAGCCTTTGAATTTAACACACCCGCTCGTACATGAATGAATTCAGACGATATGTCCACGGATGAACTCAGATAAGATTCTTTGATCTATGTATGTTCTTCATCTGTGACTATCTGTGTTTATCTGTGGACGGAGATTCTGTGGACCAAATTCTGATGTCGGAAATGCTCTTTGCTAGTATTAAATTATGAAACTTACAGTCCTCGGATCAGGCACAGGTGTTCCGCATCCCGCGCGGAGCAGTTCCGGCTATTGGCTTGAAACGAGCGGCGGCAATATCCTGCTTGATTGCTCGGCACCCGTGCCGCTGCGGATGGCGCAGGAAGGGCTCGATTGGCCTAATCTGGACGCGATCTGGATATCGCATTTTCACATGGATCATTGCGGCGGGATCGGACCACTGCTTGCGGGTACGAAGCATACCGCGCAGCTAAAGGGGCGCAAAAAGCCGCTCAGTATATTTGGTCCCAAGGGCCTAAAACGATTGGTCTCAGCGGTAAACGATGTAAACAATTACAAGCTTTTTGAGCAGCCCTTTCCGCTTGAGATCGTCGAGGTCGAAGCGGCCGAGGAGTTTGAAATAGTACCCGGCGCCACAGGCGTCGCGATGGCGACACCGCATACCGCCGAGAGCCATGCCATCCACATCCGCGACAATGACCAGAAGACTGTTGTCTACTCATCCGACACAGCGTTCTCAGAAGTTATATCCGCATTTGCAAACAGGGTGGACCTATTGATCCTGGAGTGTACCTATATACGCGACAAGGTTGCAAAAAAGCATCTTGAACTCGCCGAGGCGATCTTTCTGATCCGCAAGGCTGCCCCAAAACGCACGATGCTGACGCATTTCTATCCCGAGTGGGATGATGTAGATTTTCACGAGGAGGTCGCTAAGTTATCGTCCGGTTTGGATGTTATCGAAGCCGTTGACGGTCTCACAGTTGTCATCTGACCTCACACAACGGTCACGCCTTGACGTTGCGTTTGGCCATATCCATTAGGTCGGTAGGCATCCAGTTTTCGAGGGCCTTCTCTTCGGCCCCGGCGATACGTTTCGTGCGGTCACGCCATTCCTTCTGCGGGTCGTCCTCGCGGCCGGACTCCTTGGGATAATTCTCTACCTGTTCGAGGCTTATGATTATGCCATGTGCGACATCATTCCAATCGTCGTTCTGAATGCCGCGCAGAACGATCGGCAGGCCGGCCGTCCAATCCTCTTCGGGGGCGATGTTGTCGTATTCCGGAATGGTCAGGAATGCCGTGTCAGGCACAGGACCGCCGCCAAACTCATTTATGATCTGGGCTTTGACGTCGTTATAGGAGGCATCTGGGCTAGCCAAACGCATCTCTAATGCCCGTCGAAAAATATCGGAAACTGTTGATCGATCTGCCATGATAGTGAACCTTTTTCTGTAAGCTCGGAATCCACAGATTAACACAGATAGACATGGATATTTAATCTCGGGCGAGTATGCCCGCCCCTTGATCGAGGCCGCCGACGACCTATGTTAATCTGATGACAGCGACATTATGAGAAATTTTATCTATCAGGTACATATCCTGCTCGGAGTTTTGGTCTCGATACCTGTATTAGCATGGGCACTCAGCGGCCTATTATATGCGCTGCCCAACAATGTCGAGGGCGGTTCGGTCGAGCAGATCGAGGCCGCCACGGTGATGATCACGCCCGGAGACGCTATCGCAAAAGCCAATGAACTCGCCGGACGGTCGCTGCCGACGACCGCCCTTACGCTCCTGATGAAGGATGGCAGGGCGCAATATCAATCGATCGGGGGCATGGGGGCCGATTCGATCTTTATCGATGCCGAAACAGGCGTGGCCTCCATTTCCGGGCCGCCTACCTGGAAAACCAGCTTTTTCCGGCAGGCCCATTTCTACTTTTTTGCCGGCAGTTGGCAGGTGACCCTGCTCGTGTTCTTTTCCGCATTAGGAGCACTTTCAGCACTCACCGGCATATATCTCAACATCGTGCACTGGTCCCGAAGGATGTCGCCCCGCCGACGCAGGTATTTGTCGTCTTAGATATGAGCCTTCGTCGCGCTTTGGCTTCCATCTTTTTGCTTGCTAACGTGCATCTGACAGATTAGTCTTTTAATACACAGAGGTTTATTGATGAAGAGTTTATTGGCACTCCTTATTTTACTGGCCGCGGCGACCTTTTCATTTGCCCAGAACGAGCAGGCACCGATCCTCGAAAAGGATATCGCTTACAAGGACTGGACCTACAAAAATATCCGCACGGGTGAGGATGTAAATCTCCGCAATTTTGCAAAAGATAAAAAACTTGTCATGGTCGTTTATTTTGCTCCGTGGTGCCCGAACTGGCGACACGATGCTCCGATGCTGCAAAAGCTTTACGACAAATACAAGGACCAGGGGTTAGGCGTCGTCGCTGTCGGCGTGTATGATCCGGTCGATTCCATGAGGAAGAACCTCGATGCTCTTAAGATCACGTTCCCGGCCGTCTACGAATCGGAATTAAGGTCCGACAAACAAAAGACTCTTCATTACCAGTACCGTCGCTCCACCGGTGACGCGAGGGGCTGGGGATCGCCCTGGTACATTTTCTTGTCGCCAAAGACCATGGAGAAGAAGGGCGAAACCCTCATCAATAGGGCATTCGTTATCAATGGTGAGCTTATCGAAAAGGAGGGTGAGGAATTCATCCGAAAACACCTACTGCTCAAAACGCCGCTCGCCGCCAATGACCCTATCGAAGTATGCGATCCGGACAAAAAACTCGCCGAACTGCAAAAACCGTAGTGCCCCTTTAGAACAAAACCCCGTCGCGGTCGTGTATTACCTCCATTTATTAAAGTCAGTGTTTACAGGGTTTGCGTTGTTAGCATTGTTACAATGACCAATATTTAATGATTTCGCCAACGGAATAATGGCTTAGCTGTTGTTTTTGTCGATATTTAAGTTGTTTATTTCCTGCGGCAGTTATTTTCTTGCAATATTAGTTGTTTAGGCGTTTTTCTAGCGGCGAAATGATTTCGCCAACGGTTCTTGTCATTTCGCCCGTTGTTTAACCATTTATTTAGGACGTAAATGGATGTTGAGAAGCGTCTCTGTGCCATCTGTGGTCAAAATTTTACTGGCATACCAGCTAATCTCGCGAATCGGAGTTAAACCTTGAGTTTAGTAGCGTTAGTGGATTGTTTTATCTAAGAGGGTAGTAAAACAAGAAAAAAGGCAATGTGGAAGTTCACCCTTTCCACATTGCCTTTGTTTTTCGTCCTGAACAATTACTGACTAAACGGAAGCGTCGCGAGCGTGTCGGTCAGCTTTTGCCCTACGGTCCTCAGCGGGTCCTTTGATGCAACGAACCTTCCTGCGATAGCCGTGTTTTCTGACTGTGCCGCAAGGTCCGCTATACCCCGGATCGTCGGCAGGTACTTTTGAAGAGCTGTCTTCGTGCGAAATTCAGACTCGAGGATCTCCAAGCCGTCCTTTAGGTTGCGAATGGCGGTGATCACTTTCGACTTGTTGACCTCATTTTGATCGTATACGTCCCGCGGCAGATGCCTCGTCGCAGATGATTCGTCCAGGGTCTCAATACCCTGCGCGATCGGCCCCAGCACATCGACGAACCTACTGACGTTGTTGCGTTGTATCGCTACCTTTTCGCGTGCTGTCCGGACCTCAAGAGGGGGAACGACACTGCGTGTTACCGGAGGCTTTTTCGCCGGCGGTTTTCTCGCAGTTTTTTTCCTCTGAGCGTCCGCAGTTCCGCCCAGGATAAACGCGGCGAGCAGGACCGGCATTGCGTATTTGAGGTACTTCATAATTTTGGCATCCTGTTCAAAACTCAATAAAAATCTTATCATAGTCATAATGCACCAGCGTCATTTAGAGGTTCGCAGGCTCGGCCGCGTTGGCTATTCAAACGCCCTCGATCTGCAGAAGCAATTCGAGGCAGAGGTCATCGGAAGCCGTCTGCACGACTACTTGCTGCTGCTCGAGCACCCGCACACGTTTACGCTCGGCCGGCGTTCAAAAGAAAGCGGCGTGCTTGCGACAGCCGATACGCTCCGCCAACTGGGCATCGAAGTCTTTGAGATAAACCGGGGCGGTAAGGTCACCTATCACGGCATCGGCCAACTGGTCGGTTACCCGGTCATCAGCCTGTCGCCGGATCGCGAAGATGTGCATAAATACGTTCGTGATCTGGAAGATGTCCTTATCCGGACGATGTCTGATTTTGGTATCAACGCATTTAGGATAGAGGGCTTGACGGGTGTTCACACGGCCGAAGGAAAGGTCGCTGCGATCGGTGTACATATCAAACGTTGGGTGACGACGCACGGCTTCGCTCTGAACGTCAGTACCGATCTGAGCTACTACAACTGGATCATTGCGTGCGAGGGCGAGCCCGTGACCTCAATGGAGCGGCTGCTCGATCGCGAAGTCACGCTTGCCGAAGTCGAGGAGCGGATCATTGTTAACTTTCGCGATGTATTTGGGTATGCGGGAACGGAGGTTGTGGCTCCGGTGGACTGCGTTACTGCAGCGGCGGTCTAGCCGACACTGTGTCGCCGTTTAACATTCTGTGGAGAACTTTATGAAAATCAAGAATTTATTTATCGTTTTGGTATCTGCAATGCTGGCCGCCTGTGGCGGTGTTGAGAATACCAATAACGCAAACGCAAATACCGCTGGGACGCCTAAGGCCGAACTCCAGCGCCTTTCCGTCGTCGGCCGTCCTCAGAAGCTGGTGGACCAGATGGCCGCGAGGGGCGAACAGGACACAGCCGCACCGACACTGAAGATCATCGAACCCGCAGCCGACGCTACGATTTCGAGTTCGACAGTAAGGGTCAAGCTTGAACTGTCAGGTGATCTCAAGGGATACAAGCCCCATATGGACATGGAAACAAAGACCGGGAACCACGTTCATGTGATCCTCGATAATCAGCCGTATGAGGCCTATTACAATCTGGAACGCGAATTCGAGCTGCGGAACGTAACAGACGGCCCACACACCCTGCGCGTCTTTCCGTCGCGGCCATGGCATGAGTCTTATAAGAACGACGGTGCATTTCAGATGGTAAAATTCACGGTCAAGAACGGCGGCGGCGATCCCGCCAAACCCGCAACCGCTGACGGCCAGCCAATGTCAAACGTTGCCGCAAACACGGCATCGACCCCCGAGGGCAAGGAAATGGTTTCGAGCGAGGCAGGAGCTGTTGACCCCAAAAAACCTCTTTTGACATATAGCCGTCCGAAAGGCGAGTATAGCGGCCCGGACGCCGAAGCCATCATGATCGATTTTTGGCTGTCAAACGTAAAGCTTACCGGCGATGGCGGCGATCACAGGATCCGGTATACCATCGATGGGACCGAAACAAAGTTCATCGACAAGTGGGCTCCTATTTGGATCTCAGGGTTGAGAGAAGGTTCTCATATGTTTCAGTTGGAACTAATCGATTCGAACAGCCAGTTGGTCGAGAACGGCGGGTACAATTCGACTTTTAACAAGATCACGATAAAGAAATAGCCCACTTAGACAATTCATATTGGAGAACAATCGTTGATGCGACGAGATATTACATCGTGGTTTAGCCACAATCTGGGAATGGACATGCCGCTGGTGGCATATGGGCATACCGGCTATCCGCTGCTAATGTTTCCGACGGCTGCGGCCGACTATTTGGAATATGAGCGTTTCTACCTGGTGGACGCGATCAAGGATTACATCGACGCCGGGTTGATCAGGGCCTACTCGATCAACTCGGTAAACCGCTATAGCCTGTTGAACAAGGAATCTCATCCCTCCTGGAAGGTCGAGATGCTGGCCCGGTATGACCGCTACATCCTCGAAGAAGTTCTGCCGTTGATCCGTAACGAATGCGGCGATGACGCCAAGCCCCTGACGACTGGAGCCTCGCTCGGAGCCTTTCTGGCGGCCAATACTTATTTAAAGCACAGCGATAATTTCCGCGGCACTATCGCAATGAGCGGCAGTTACGATATCTACAATTATCTCGAAAGGTACTTCGACGACAACGTCTACTTTAATAACCCTGCGATGTACCTAAAGCATCTAAATGATGACTTTCACCTGCCGCGGCTGAGACAGGCGGATTCGATCGTCGTCGTAACGGGACAGGGTTCATTTGAGGCACCGGACCGCAGTCGCGAATTCTCGGGCCTTTTGCATTCAAAGGGCATACCGCACCGCCTGGACGTGTGGGGCCATGACGTCAACCACGACTGGGTCTGGTGGCGTAAGATGCTGCCCTACTATCTCGGGGAGTTTGTGAAAAGATGAAAGGACGAAAGGATGAAGGATGGAGGGGGAAAGGATGAAGGATGAAGGATGAAGGCAGTCATCATCAGCTATTTTTTCTTTCGCCCTTTGGCTTTAAGGACGATGGATACAAAGATCGCGATCAACTCATTAGTTTCATCGATCAGCGGTTGGAGTTTGTCTTTGTGTGAAAAATCACCCCCCACCAAAAGATCTAGCCAGTAATCGCTTTCCTCCAGTTCTTGTAAGGCGTTCTATTTTGCTGACGAAATCAGCATCCGACTTCGCTCGACAAGCTTCGCGGTACTGAGCCCCGGGTGACGTTCCCGACCGGAGGAGTTGGTGTGTGATCACGTGAACCGCACCGGATTTAGGAAAAGAATCATAAAGGCGGATTATCCTAAGCGAATATTGGCGAAGTCTCAACCTCAGTTCAATGGGTTTGTTTTGAGTTCCCACATCTCCTTCATCCTTCATCCTTCATCCCTCATCCTTTCTCCCTCCGCCTTCATCCCTCATCCTTCATCCTTTTCTATCCGTCCCCCTTTCGTCCCTTTCGCGTCGAGCCGATAGGCCGTTCAGGCTGTGGTTCCGGCTTGGGAGTTGACTGGATAACGACGGGCGGCCTCACGACGGGCGGCCTCTCGGGCGGATCGCCCGCGGGCTTGACCGCAGCGGGCGGCGGATTTGATTGTCCCGGCTCGTCACCCGCACCTCCTGAAATAGGTGCATCCGGGTCGATCTTGGTGCCGGGTGTGAATGCGATGCCGGTCTGACGACCCTTTAGGTCGGCTTCCTCCAGTTTCTCGAGTTCCTCACGCTTTCGGAGTTCGCTGGCACGTTTGACCTCTGAGGGCATCGGCGGCGGGTCCGGGAAGGTTTCACGCGGCTTGTCCTTCATAAATGGGATCATAAACGCGTTGAAATAGGGCAAGGCACCAGCACCGCCCGTCATTCCCCTCCCGAGATTTTCTTTTCGCAGGGGATTTCCCATCCACACGCCGGTGGCATAGGATGGCGTGAAGCCCACGAACCACACATCAGTGTGATCGTTTACAGTACCGGTTTTACCTCCGAGCTGATGTCCGCTAGCGTTAGCACCGGGCGCCGTCCCGCCCCCGGTGGTTACCCCCCTGAGCATCTGCACCATCGTCAGCGCGACATATTCGCTGGTTACCTTGGAACTCGAGCCGTCATATTCCTCAAGCAGGCTGCCGTCACGGTTATAGACCTTGCGTATCAAATGCGGGGCCATCCTGATCCCCTTATTTGGAAATACCGAGTACGCGGCCGTCATCTCGAGCAGCGAGGCCTCACTGGCGCCCAGAGCCGACGGCAGGCTTGGGGCCATTGGGTTTGTAATACCAAATCGACGCACCATCTGCCCGCCGGCTTGAATTCCGACCTGTTCGAGCAGGTGCACTGCAGCGATGTTATACGATTTGGCGAGAGCTATCTTCATCGGTACATTACCGTGGCTCATACTACCGTCATAGTTGTGCGGCGCCCATCCTCCGCGGCGTATCGGGGCTCCGCTGACGGTCATATCAGGCGTCATCCCATCTTCAACCGCCGCGGTGTAGATAAACGGCTTATAAGCCGATCCCGTCTGCCGAAGCCCCTGCGTGGCGTTATTGAACTTGCTGGTATGAAAATCATAGCCGCCAACCATACAAACGATCTCGCCGGTCTGCGCATGGATCGAAACTATTGAAGCCTGGATCTCGGGAACTTGCGAAAGCTCAACACTAAGCGTCTGTTCGTCCTTATCGACCTCCTTGATCAGGAACTCGGCGAGGAATCCGGGCTTAAGTTCTTCACGCGGCTTTTTGCCGCTTCGGCCCATGTTGGCCGGACGCACGATGGCTCTGTATCGCCCGAACCGAACACCAACCTCATCGGCTCCGCTATTTGCCTTCATCACGAGGCCCTTGATGTACTCGCCCTCTTTGTAATCGTCGCCGTACCAGTCCGGGTGTTTGAAGGATTCGAGCGTTTTTGTTATCTCCTTCTCATCCGTGAGCGGTACATCGTCCGGATCGAGAAGTATGTTCTTATAATCCGATCTCCAACGCCGGCCTCGGTCATAGGCGCGCAGACGTTCGCGAATGGTTCGAGTAGCGATCTTCTGGGCTTCGACATTGATGGTTGAATAGACCTTCAAACCACCCTGTGCAACTCGCGTCGTGTACTTGTCTTCGAGGGACTTGCGGATCTCTTCTACCGGGTAATCCCAAGCCGTGGACTTTGGCTGCGACTGGTAATACGCCGTTCCGGCAAGGTTGATCGGGGTCGCCTTTGCGGCATCTACGTCAGCTTGCGAATATTTGTCGGGATAGTACTTGGTCATCTGATCAAGCACGATATCGCGTCGCATTTTGGCTTTTTCGAGGCTTCGGGTTGGCGAATATTCCGGCGACTTCGGGATGGCGGCTAAAAGGGCGGCCTCCTCCAGACTAAGGTCCTTTATAGATTTACCAAAGTAAGTCCGCGACCCCGCCTCAAAACCATATGCCCCTGCGCCCAGAAAGACGTAGTTCATATACATCTCCAGGATCTGGTCCTTTGTGTATAACCGCTCGATCTGCAAGGCGACAGCCCATTCATTTATCTTTCGAGTATAGGTCTGGTCTTTATACAAAAACAGGTTTTTGGCAAGCTGCTGCGTGATAGTCGATGCTCCCTCGGTTCGGCTCGATGTAATATTACGTACGATAGCGCCGGCTATACGGTACGGGTCGATGCCGATATGGTCGCGGTAGCGATAATCTTCGATGGCGAGCAGAGCGTCGGTCACCTTGTCCGGCACGTCCTGGATCTTGATCGGAATGCGTTTCTCGATGGCAAATTCGGCAAGGATAGTCTCGCCGTCATCAGCGTAGATGGTCGTCACCTGGGGCGGCCTATAGGTGGCCAACGCCGAGACCTCGACCGTGTAGCGCGAGTTGTTGAGGTAGTACGAAGCGAGCACACCGGTGAGAGCACCGGCTGATAAGGCCAGGATCAGAGCTGCTGTTAAAAACGTCAGGCCTGGGACCCAGCTTTTCCCCGAACCATTCGAAACTGCCCTTGCTGTCTTAAATTTCTGTAAATTTACTGCCACCGCTTAACCTCCTAGTTGACGAACCGACGCAGCTTTACGCTGACCACAAAACCAATAGCGACAAACGTCGACATGATCGCCGAAAGCCCCGCGCTCAATAACGGCAACGGGACACCGATGACAGGCAAAGACCCGACTGCCATACCGACATTCATAAATATCTGAAATACCATGCCGCATACAATTGCCATTATAACAAGCATTCCCGCCCTATCCGATGCCTCTCGAGCACCTGCTATCATTCTGGACAGCAGCAACGCATAGGCGAGCAGCAGCGAGATGCACCCGATAAAGCCAGTATTTTCGGACGTTACCGCGAAAATAAAATCGGTATGAGGTTCCGGCAGAAACTTTAAAACGCTTTGTGAAGTTTCAGTGTCGCCCTTTAATCCCGATAGCCCGCCTTTGCCGACAGTAATGGTCGACTGGATCGTATGATAACCATATCCCCGCGGGTCGACGCTGTCGGGGTCGATGATCGCCATTATACGTTCCTGCTGATACCGCTTGATCATGCCGGTTTTGACGCCGACGACCCATGCCGAAGGAATAAAGATCGCCGCGGCAACGATTATGATCACGACGTACCTGATTCGAACCGCTGAAAGAAAAAGGACGGCAGCCAGTATTGGAAAGTACGTTATGGCCTGGCCCGCGTCTGGTTCCAGCATTATGAGTGAGATCGGCGCCGCCAGGATCGCAGCGCCAACCATCATCTCCTTGAACGTCAGCGTCTTTGCTTTGCGAGCACCGAAATACTTGGCGAGCATCAAGACCGTCGTTATCTTGACAAACTCAGAGGGTTGGAACTGCTGTCCGATCCCAGGTATCCTCAGCCACGCTTTTTGCCCGTTGACCTCGACACCGAGCGGGGTGAGCACTAAGAGGAGCAAAACCAATCCGATGCCGTAAAATAACGGAGCGGCCTCGATGATCCGGCGATAGTCGCTAAATGCCACTACCAGAAAAGCAACCAGCGCGATACCGATGCCTATGATCTGTTTAGACCAATAGCTTTCGGTTGGCAGGGCATTGTGGATCTGCCAAACGCCAAAGCCCGCGATCGCCAACGCCAACAGCGAAGTCAGCCAGTCAAAATCTCTAAGATCGTGTTTGTCGATGATGGCAGCCATTCTCTATCGTGCGGCAACCTCCTGGCCCTCGACCGCCGATCGCGGATGTTTTTCTAAGTAAGCCTCGTAGACAGCCTTGGCCACTGGAGCCGCATGCGAACCGCCAAACCCTGAGTTCTCGATCAGAACGATCACTGAGATCTCAGGCTTATACGCAGGAGCGAACGAAACAAACCAGGCGTGATCCTTATTTTCTCCGACATCCTTGCCCAGTTCGGCAACCTGGGCCGTTCCTGTCTTTCCCGCGATCTCGAATCCGGGGATACGTATCGAGCCCGCAGTGCCGCCGCCATTAACAACGCCCCACATACCCTTTACCATCACCTCATTCTGTTCCGGCGTCATCTCGATCAGCTTCGGCTGAGTATACGAGTACGGAAAACCCGAACGCTCAGGAAAGTAATTTACATCTCCGAGTTCGCCGACAGCCGAGATCGGCCTGATCTCACGCATAAAATGAGGGATCTGCATATTACCGGCAACCCCGATACTCGCGATCGCCCGAAGCAATGAGATCGGCGTGGTCACCACGGTATCCTGGCCAATGCCCGAGTAAACGGTGCGAATATCGCTCCATTTGCCCTCATTCTTCTCGACCCATTTTCGCCAGCTCTTCGGCGTTTGACTGATCTTTTCATTTGGCAGGTCAACACCGGAGCGCTTATCGAAGTCAAAATTCTCGACCATCTCGGTTATGCCGTCGATACCCATCATCAGCGCGATGCGGTAATAATACCCGTCACACGATTTCGTGATCGCGAAGCTTAGAGGGGGCGAACCGTGGCTGCCCATACAGCGCGTAAATTTGTTGCCGATCTTAATACCGCCCCCACAGGCGACATTCGATCGTGCTACGGTTATATGTCCCTGCTGCAGTGCCGCCACAGACTCAGGTATTTTCCAAGTCGAACCGGGCGGATACCTTCCCTGTATGGCCCGGTTATAAAGCGGCCGCTTTTCGTCCTGCCAATACGCTGCGATCTGTTTGCGGCCCTCGGGGGTCGAACTGCCGCGCACAAATATGTTCGGATCGAACGATGGTGCGGATGCCATGGCCAGGATCTCGCCGTTGTTTGGGTCCATGGAAATGACCGTCCCTCGCTTCGTGGTCGAGGTTGCGAGTTGAAGCTCCGCTGTTGTCTGCAGATCGAGATCTATGGTTGTCACCAGGTCCTGGCCGGACTGCGGCGCAACGATCTGGAGTTCGCTCTGGACACGCCCGCGGCTGTCCACCAACACCTTTCGATAGCCTGGACGGCCGCGCAGGTACTCGTCGTAATATTGTTCCAGGCCCCCCTTGCCGATAATGTCGCCGGGCCTGAATCCTTTTTCCTGCCTGTCGCGCTCCTTTAGCTGGGCCGGGCTTATTTCGCCGACATATCCGAGAACATGCGCAAGTGTGGTTCCCAGTGGGTAGAACCGCTGAGGCTGCAACTCGACGCGAAGCTCCGGAAACTCCAACGAATGAGATTCGACCCATGTAATATCGCCCATGTCCGCGTTGTCCTTGAGGACCAATGCTTCAAATTCGTTTTGAGACTTGATGAGATTGAGCCGCTCGATAACAAACTGTGGGTCCAGGTTTAAGCCGAGCGAATAATCGTCTACACGTTCATTCACGTTGATCGACTTTAGAGGTTCATTTGAGAGGACAATGTTATAGGTGGGCCGCGAATCTACGAGTATCTTTCCGTTGCGGTCCATTATCGCACCGCGGGGAGCAGGGATCGGTATGAAACGCACGCGCTGACTTTCCGCCCTGTCGCTATAATAATCCCCCTTCACGATCTGCAGGTAATATAAGCGGACCCCCAGCAGGGCAAGCAATATAAAAGCCATGACCTGAATGGCGACGACTCTCAAACCGAGATTTTGTACATGATCTCCTATTTTCATACTTCAGAAAACAAATCAGGAACTGCTCGTTCACTTGTTTAGCCGTATCGGATTGCGCCGCCGGGTCTGACGTCGCGGTGCGAACATATCTCTTCTCTTGGGACGGGTCCCGTCGACCGAGACGTTCTGTAAAAGCATGTAAATGAGTGTGCCTGCAATGGTCGTACCGATCAGCGAATATGCGGCTATCACCACCGCGTCACCCACGGGTGGCTGGCCGAGGAGCCGGTGTAATCCATAGTATACAAAATCGTCAAGCAGACACGCTCCCGCTAAGACGGGAATCCGTAGCAGAAGGTTGTCCATATAGACCCTCCGGGCGATCTCGGAAACTAAATAAGCAACAAGGGTTTTGGAGAATCCGCTGGCACCCAGCAGGCCCCCGCTGAGAGCGTCGACCGAGATGCCGGAAAGGGTTCCAAACAATATGGCACGGATCGAATTGCGTTGCAATGCGGCATATACGACGATTATCAGCGGCAGGTCTATATAGGCGAACGGTTCAAAGACATTCCGCAGCGTCCATTGCAGGATCACAGCGATGATCAGTGAAACTGTTAACTTTACCCCTTCCATAACTTCCGGCGTATTAGGCGATCAAATTCGTTCGCCTCCGCTAGTACAATATTTAGTTACCGGCCGTACCATTCATTTCGGTTTGACGGCGTTCGGCAGCGTTTTCTCAAATTCTATGCGTTCGGGGGGCTGATAGAGCAGGATGCCAACTTCCTGCATCGAATTGAGCCGCGCGGCCGGCTGGATCATGATCTGATGCGGCGTCGTCGCCGATCCGCGAACGAGGCTGACGATCTCGCCAACCTTTAACCCCGCCGGAAATATTCCATCCTGCCCAGTAGTAAAGACTACCTGGCCGACTTCGACGTCAATGTGGCCGGGAATATACTTCATTTCCAGAAGTTCCCGCTTGCTTGTGCCGGTGACGACGCCAAGAGCGTTAGAAACACCGATCTCCCCTATCACCGCCCCAAGGCCCGATTTATCGCGCGTTATCAGATCTACCTGAGATGTCAGGGGGCTGACGGCGGTCACACGGCCTACGACGCCTCCATTGGTCACCACCGGCATATTGAGTGTGACCCCATCGAGGCTGCCTCGGTTGACTATCGATGAGTCAAACCAAACAGACGGGTCCCGCCCGATTATCCTGGCAGTCAACACCTTGTACTGACTTTGTTCCGTTAGACTTAAGAGCGAGAGGAGCCGCGTGTTTTCAGAGGCCAGCTCCGAATTCTGTTTTAATTCGATCTCAAGCTCCTGAACGCGCTGTTTCAGTTGGCTGTTCTCGTCCTGTGCCAACCGCAGATTTGAAATAGAAATAAAATAGTTTGAGATCGAGGAAGTGACGGTTGTAACCGGCGACTGGACAAAGTCTGCCGCGGTCTGGGTCCACGCCCGGATGACCCGCTGGCCGCTGCTGATCTCTCTCGCGTCAAAGGCCATCAGAACAAAATTGATCAGGAGCAGGGCGATCATCAGCCTAGGTGTCAGCCGCCACACATCTTTTTGACTGCGCTCAACCATAGAAAGAGGGGTGCGGCAGGTCCGGAGCCTGCGTTAGGGACGCTTTTCGGACCGGCACGCGGCACTTTGCATGTCCGGAAGAGTTTAGTTGCCTGTCATCAATGAATTGTCCCACTTAACACGCTTGAGGAGTTCGAAATCTGAAAGCATCTTGCCCGTACCAAGGACAACGGACGAAAGCGGGTCATCGGCGATCACGACCGGAAGCCCTGTTTCGATCATTAGCCGTTTATCCAGATTTTTCAGCAAAGCCCCGCCGCCCGTCAATACGATACCTCGTTCGACGATATCGGCCGACAGTTCCGGCGGCGTCCGCTCGAGGGCCACCCTGACGGCATTGATGATCGTTGAGACCGAATCGGACAACGCCTCGCGGATCTCTTCGTCGGTCATCGTAATAGTCTTTGGGATCCCTTCGATCAGATTGCGGCCCCGGACGTCCATTGATAGAGGTTCTTCGAGCGGGAATGCGCTGCCTAGAGCGATCTTAATGGCCTCGGATGTGCGCTCGCCGATGAGCAGGTTGTATTTACGCTTGATGTACTGCGTAATGGCCTCGTCCATTTCATTTCCGGCAACCCTTACGGCACGGGAGTAGACGATGCCGGAAAGCGAGATAACTGCGATATCCGTGGTGCCCCCGCCAATATCGACAACCATGTTGCCGTGCGGCTCCGTGATCGGCAAGCCTGCACCGATAGCAGCGGCCATCGCCTCTTCGACGAGGTAAACCTCAGAGGCTTTGGCCCTGTAGGCTGAGTCCTCGACCGCGCGGCGTTCGACCTGTGTGATCTCGGACGGTATTCCGATCACCACCCTGGGGCGGACCCAGGACTTACCGTTGTGTGCCTTGCGGATAAAATGCTGAAGCATTTTTTCCGTAACTTCGAAATTCGCGATG